>DAOVDL010000055.1 GCA_030669485.1 Candidatus Bathyarchaeota archaeon | reverse complement strand
GGCTGGAAAGAGCCTTATCTACGACCTAGTTGTAAAGCGCATTTTCCAAGAGCCTCTGGAGAAAGCTAAGGCTCTCACCCACCGAAGGATACCTACAGTTCCGATAGATAAGTTTAAAGTAGAACTTTCTGAGACGGCTGTGAAGATTAACATACCGGAGGAAGCATTTGACTTGGAGAGAATTCAACTTGCTAAACGAGGGGTGGCATCTGATCTCCAAAAGTTTCTGCCAGAGTTCGATGAAGTGACATTCACAGAGAGATACGTCAGAAAAGAACCTAAGACAACCGAGCCAACGAAGCCTAAGATTGAAGCTGAGAAAACAGCGCCTGAGAAGCCAGTAGAAACAACGGCTGAAAAGATTGAAGAGCCTACCAGCACCTCTAGCTCCTCTGAGAAACATCAGGAAGAAGAGAAACCCTAATCAGTTTCTTCCCATCCTTCTGACAGGTGAAGCTACCGTGAATCTTAGTCACTTTATATCTCCGCCCGGGCTCTAGGCCATCTGGCACACACACATCAAACATCTCACAAAGAAGATCACCACATGACTGCGGCTCAAAGTTTACCAATGCACCCTCTATAGCGTACTTGGGATCCACAGCAACATCTACCTCAGCAAGCTGAACCTCAACTAGTCGAGCTTTTCTCCCGAAAACCAAGCAGTCGAAGAGTTTATCCCTAATCTCTGTCACCCTGTAGAGATTCTTAGCTTCTAGATTTCCTTGACATACATTAAAGTAAGAACATTCTTTACAATCTTTAGCAACGCCTTCATAGAAGAAGGTATACCCCTTCTTTGCTTTATCATCCCACACGAAGGTTAGCGCATTAGCTGTATTTCGGCGTCCCTTCCATGAGAAGTTCAGAAACCTTTTTATGTTAGGCCGCTGTGTCAAGATGTGTTTCGCTCACATGGTTCTGGGAATAACATCCCACCATAGTTTCTAGGAGCTAATACTATTGTTCGAGCCATATAAGCCTAAGCAGGAGATAGCGCTCAAGGGAACGACAACAGTCGGCGTTGTATGCCAAGATGGTGTAACACTAGCAACTGATACAAGAGTAACAATGGGCTTCTTCGTTGCCCACAAGCAAGGAAAGAAAGTCTACCAGATCGACGATCACCTAGCTATGACAATAGCAGGCGTTGTGGCCGATGCTCAGAACGTGGTCGAGATACTGAAGGCTAACGCAGCTCTTTTCAAGTTGAATAATCGAAGACCTATGCCCGTAGCTGCAGCGTCAAGGTTGACCGCCAACATGCTTTTCAGCAATAGGTATCTACCGCTTGGGCTTCAGGCTATAATAGCAGGGGTAGATACAGAAGGACCCAGTATTTACTCCCTTGATCCTTTTGGGAGCATCACCGAGGAGAAAGCTTTCTACTCAACAGGTTCAGGTTCGCCCATTGCTCTCGGCATCCTCGAGAACGATTATAAGAAGGGCATAACCGTAGAAGAGGCATTACCCCTCGTTATAAGAGCAGTGAAAGCAGCCATGAAGAGAGATGTTGCCAGTGGGAACAGCTTCGATGTAGCTGTAATAACTAAAGAAGGCTACAGAGAGCTAAATGAGGATGAAAAAACGAAGTACCTTGAAGCCTGAGGTAAACCGTCTCAACGGGAATTGTGGAATCCTTTGAACAGTGGAGAGACCAAACTTAAGATACATCAGGTCATCTTGGAGCATATACCGAAAGAGGCCGAGATCTCTAGAATAGAGTTCGAAGGACCACGGTTAGCTATCTATACTAAAAAGCCAGAGATCCTTATAGACCAAAGCTATATCGTCACAGACATAGTGAACTTGATAAGAAAGCGGATAACCCTTAGGTCTGACCCATCCGTTAGGCTGTCCGAGAAAGCAGCTGAGAAATACATCAAAACTACTGTGCCGAAAGAAGCGGATATATCACAGATACTCTTCGACCATACCCTCGGCGAGGTTATAATTGAAGCTAAGAAGCCTGGGCTGGTAATATGTAAGAACGGTTCAATGCTTCAGGAGATAATTAAAGCTACGAAGTGGAGACCTCGAGTTCTCAGAGCACCACCCCTGCCTTCAAAGATACTGGCTCATATCCGCCACTACCTCTACAGCGAAGTTAAAGAGCGTGAGCGAATACTCAGGGGTATTGGAGAGAGAACCTTCCGCTTACCCATATCGAAGACTCAGGAAGCTTTAGTCACAGCACTTGGGGGCTTCAGGCAGGTTGGTCGGTCAGCTGTGTTACTCAGAACAAAGGAGAGTAGCGTCCTCCTTGACTGCGGTATAAACCCTGGCTCCACTAATCCTGAGGATGCATTCCCCCGCTTTGACAGCAGTGAATTCAGTTTAGACAACTTGGACGCGGTGATAATTTCTCATGCACACCTAGATCACTGTGGGTTACTTCCCTTTCTATACAAGCACGGATATGATGGCCCTGTCTACTGCTCCGAGCCAACGCTTAGCCTCATGTCCCTCCTTCAACTCGACTGCTTAGATGTCCTTACTCGGGAGGGAGTTGTTTTGCCCTACGATCAGAAAGATGTACGAGAGGTAGTTCTTCATACAATTCCTATAAAGTACGGGGTCGTCACGGATGTAGCTCCTGATATAAAGCTTACAATTCACAATGCGGGGCATATCCTTGGCTCCTCCGTTACTCATCTTCACATTGGCGAGGGGCTTCACAACGTTGTCTATACTGGCGATTTCAAGTTCCAGAGGACAATTCTTCTAGAGGCAGCAGCCTCAAACTTTCCCAGAGTTGAGACCCTTATCACGGAGAGCACCTACGGTGCACCTAGCGACATTACACCACCTAGAGCAGCGGTAGAGCAGCTGATTACAAACATAGTTACTGAGACTTTGAACAAAGGCGGAAAAGTCATAATTCCTGTTCTAGCAGTGGGGAGATCTCAGGAGATAATGCTTTTGCTCAACAGCCAAATGCAGAAGGGAACCATACCTGAAGTTCCCATCTACGTAGATGGTATGATAAACGAGGTAACGGCTATTCACACAGCCTACCCTGAATACCTATCTAAAGAGCTTCAGACCAAAATTCTATATGAGGATGTGAATCCCTTCCAATCAGACTACTTCGTAAGTGTAAAGCGTTCTAACGGAAACAGGGACGAAGCCATAGATGGTCCTCCCTGTATCATTATGGCCACCTCAGGTATGCTTGAAGGAGGCCCCGTTTTAGAATATTTTAGACAATTAGCATCAGATGAACGTAACACCATAATCTTTGTCTGCTACCAGATCGATGGAACACTTGGCCGCCGTGTCAAATATGGTCTCAAAGATGTTTCAATTATGAACTCCAACGGAAAAGTCGAAGTAGTCAATATAAAAGCAAGGGTTGAGTCGATAGAAGGTTTCTCAGGGCATAGTGACAGGAATCAGCTCTTGAACTATGTGAAAAGAGTGAACCCGAAGCCACATAGAATAATCGTTGGACATGGTGAAAGATCTAAATGTCTTGATCTAGCATCCACAATCCATAGACAGTTCAAGCTTGAAACGCTAGCACCTGAGATTGGTGAGACTATAAGGCTTATCTAGGTAAATTTTGAACTAGTTTTCTTACGCCAAATCTTTATGGGAGCAGGAGTTACAACTATTCGCTCCTCACCCAACCGGGCTATGTCACCTTTAACTGATTCCACATAGTCCTTCAACTCATCTATAACGTTCTTAACTTCCTCAATGTTCTTCATGGCTAAGGGAGTTATTTTCACTATGAGGACATTACCTCCTTCAATTTCACCCTTAATCTTCTCGATGTCTGAACGCTCCTTCAAAGGTATAGCCTTAACGTAGACTGGAGGTGTTTTCGACTTAACTTCACCTTGCTCTGCCGCCTGTTCGATCTGTTTTGACATAGCCAACCCCTTTTACCCTTATTCTCGTGCGTACAACTTCTTAAATCTTGCTACATATGTACCGTATCCGGATGGTTTAAGGTAATCATACTTCATCATCGAAGGTGAATGCTTCTCTTCTTCGCCAAGGTTGGTTACTCTTCACCTTAAGCTAAAATAAAAACCAGAACTTTTAAAGAGATTAGGTTTCATAGACAAAATATAAATCAGGTCTGAGTTTAGATATTGAGGAGATAAAAAAAAGTTTGACGGTTTGATCTTTTTGGCTGAGAACCATATAAGAGAAGTTCATAAGGTTGTGAAAAACTGCGCGGTATATCTTAGAATGGAGAACAGGTTCTACAGGTTGATTGATGTAGAGATGAAAGGTTCACAAGGTAGAATGCTGTGCCGTGGAGTGGACGATGGAAAGGAACTTCAAGTTAAACTAGCGATTGATAGAAAGCTTATCCAAGATCTCTTAGGCTTCGGTCTTAGAGACAAGAAGAACTCGATATTCATCATTGTTAAAGATGCAGCTGAGAAGATTTGGTTTGAAACCTCTGTGGAGACATTGACTGAGGAGATGTATAGAAGAGAGCTTGGCAGGGTCATGAAGAGGAAGCTTGGTTCTTATCATGATATAGAAGAAACCTAGATGGTGCTCAGCAGTTTACGAAGATCATCGCCCAAGTAATGAAGGAGTTCAACTATCTTCCCAGAGGTAAGTTCTCTTATCTCTTTGGAGGAGTATAAGCTCAGACCCACAGCGATAGGTCTCCGACCTTTTTCCTCAATGACCACGACAAGAACCCCCTGACCGAATTCTCCTTCTACCACCACGACCCCAGGTCTCATAACGTCTGCCCCCATACCAACATGGGGTACAGCTCCCATATCCACAACCACCTTAGGTAGCACCATCAATGCCTCGGAAAAACGGAGAGAGGGAAAGACAGTTCCATTCTTATCCTCAATGAGGAGGGGAGCTCCTTTTAGGAGATAGACTTTCAGATTTTTGATGTGAACTTCTTCAGCTCCAGTCTTGTCTAGGCCGCTGTGAGATATGGCTAACTGGACAGGAGGAGGAAGTTTCTCTAGGAGTTTCCGGTATTCCCTCTTCCTAATGAAGTGACGTTTCATACATTCTTTCTACCCTGTTGCAAGTTCTCGAAGGTATAGGTTGGGATGTCAGGCCCCGATAACTTGCTTTACGAGGCTTATTTCCCTTCTACCGATGTTCCTCCATTTTATGCGTCCTCGAAGGACATCTGAGAGGTCAACACGCCTTGTATCT
>DAOVDL010000006.1 GCA_030669485.1 Candidatus Bathyarchaeota archaeon | reverse complement strand
GGTGGGATCTTTAGGAGAGATATCCAAGGTGACTCCTTTTGGGGATAGATGGAAGACGTAGGAAGTATCGTCACTTACTTTAACCGTGATGCTTCTTCCGTCATATTCTTCCAGAATTTCTCTGATCTTAGCATCTTTTTCTATCCTAGGATTAAATTTTTCTAACGCGTGTTGGAAGAGCTCTGTAAATGACATAGCCCTAGTAGCCTTTTTTAAGACATTTAAAGATTTAGTTGAATTTGGCAAGTAGTTGGTCTTAAGCCTGACCTCAGTTTAGATAGAGTTGATGGATGAAGCCTTCTAAGAGTTGGGTTAACTGAGTCTAGCCTATGAAGTCATTTATCTTCGGTGGCTCGGGTGGAAGACCCTTACGTGTACGTATTTCTCGGATGATCTCTCCTACAAGAGAGGCGGGAACGAAGTTCCACCTTGAGAACTCAGTGCCCCAGAATGCTTTCCCAGCTGTCGCACCTCTCATCACCTCTGCGAGGTCGAAGGCCTCAGATGTTGGTATCTCCCCTATGATCTGCATAATGTGCTCTTTCTGATCCATCGAGACTATTTTACCCCGCTTACTAACCACTATGCGGGTTACGTTTCCAACCTGCTCGGCTGGAATCTTCACATTTATTTTCAATATTGGCTCTAGAAGGGTTGGGTCAGCGGAGAGAAAACTGGCGAAAAGAGATCTGCGTGTGGCTGGCATAATCTGAGCTGGACCGGTATGAACCGGATCTTCGTGGATTTGTGCATCAACAAGGCTGACCTTGACTCCTCGAACTACTTCCTGAGCTATTGGGCCATCCTCAAAGCTCCAGTTGAAGGCCGAGATTATAGAATCCTTCACCACATCGAGTCTCTGAAGCCCTTTAGTCACATCAGTTAGAATGTTGTTGTGCTCATCGATGCGCCAGACACCTTTAGCCTCATTGGGTTCCCAGTCGTGCTCTCTTAAGATCTTGGCCAACTTGGCCTTATCTGTGTAATCTGAGATCTCTCCCTTTCTTATTAATCCAATCACGTCAGGTTGGAGGGGCTCGACCTTGACAAAGATTCTGCTGTGTTTATTGGGTGATTTGCCCTCGAATACCTTGCCTTCCTTTCGCACTGTCTCCCGATAGAGAACAATTGGTGTCGATGTCGTTATTTCCAAGCCAGCCTTTCTTATCCATGTGCTAGCAATATCTAGGTGGAGGTGCCCCATGCCAGAGATGAGGTACTCACCAGTCTCCTCATTTATCTTAGTGACAAGGTTTGGGTCTTCTATTGAGAGGCGACGCAGTTGTTCGATGAGGCGGGGTAGATCCTTACTGTGCTTCGGTTCAACAGCTATTGTCACCACGGGTTCACTGACATATTGCATCACCTCGAAAGGTATGATATCCCTAACGGAGGAAATGGTCTCGCCCGAGTAGGCTTTCCCTAACCCCAGAAGAGCAGGGATGTTTCCACAAGGAAGGCTTCCCACTACTTCCCTAAATTGTCCCATATAAAGGCAGACCTGTTGGATCCTGTAGTCTGCCCTTGCTCCTATCAGATGTACCGGCGCCCCTGAGCTTACGGTGCCTGAGAAGAGACGACCTGTTGCAACTACCCCTGCTTGGGGGTCAACTTTCATATCGCTTGTACACATTACGATGGGGCCGTCCTTATCGCAGTTGACCATTGCTTGACCGACTTCGCTTTCAACATTTCCATGCCAGATCTTCGGTATACGATACTTTTGTGCGACTTGGGGCAGAGGGGTATGGTTGATGATCATGCTTAGAACGGCCTCATGGAGAGGTGCCCTCTTGGATAGTTCCTCGTAATTCTCATTCTCATACAGGGACATAACATCTGAAAGGTTCAGCCCTTTCTCTTGGATCATGCTGAGATTCAAACCCCATCTGTCCTTGGCTGAGCCGAAGCCAACATTGCCAGCGTTGGGGTTGACCTTCCATTTGTCCCTAAACTGTTGTTCCCCATAGAGTTCTATAAGACCGTTAAAATCTCGAATTATCCTTGCAAGTTTCTCCTGAATCTCCTTCGGAGAAAGATGAAGTTCCTTGAATAGCCTATCCATCTTGTTTATAAATAGACTGGGCTTGACTCTTTCTTCTAGTGCACCACGTGTAACCGTCTCGGTTTGAACCATCACCTCTTCCACAGCGTCCACAACGACGACGCAGCCGTCTATGGCTCGGAGGGATCTAGTAACCCTGCCGGAAAAATCAACATGTCCAGGGGTATCTATAAGATTGATTACATAGGGATTTCCGCCGATCTCGTAATAGAGACTTATGTTGGCAGATTGGATTGTTATGCCTCTCTTCTGTTCCTCCTCTAAGTAGTCCATAGCCAAAGCTTTTCCCGCGATGGATGGCGAAAGCAGCCCGGCAGCCGAGAGAAGGGAATCGGTCAGAGTTGTCTTTCCGTGATCTACATGGGCTATTATGCCAGCGTTCCTGACATGGTCTAGGTCCGCAACTACCTTAAGTATCTCTTCAGTTGACTTGAACTTAGGCATACTTCATGTACCTTCTCGTGGTGTCGAAGCAAATCAATGTGCTGGAAGTTTAAAAAGATTTACCGTATCTATTTCGCTATTTCTGGAACAGAGCTTGTTTTGACTTTTGTAAATTTTGAAGAAGTCTGGTGTAAAGGATGGCTAAATCAGGTTTCTTTCAGGTAAACAAAAATACATATCGATTGTAATGTTTATAGTCTATTTAGAGTTACAGAAGAGGGACTGCACATAAGGGAAGTAAGTCGATAATATGAAAGTTCTGTTGGTTGCACCCCCAGTCAGCCCGAAGGTTGAGACCTTAAAGACAATAGATATGATTGCCCCCCCACTAGGTCTCGCCTACTTGGCTGCTGTCCTAGAAGAGGCACATTACCCCGTTGAGATCTTGGATTCGCCGCCTTGGCGGATTACCTTCCACCAGTTACCAAAGGAGCTTGAAACACGTAAACCCGACTTGATTGGAGTAACAGCCACAACCGCTACAATCACCGAAGCTCTAAGAACCGCTGAAACCGCAAAGAAGGTTCTGCCTGAGGCAACAGTTGCCCTAGGGGGTGCTCACATAACCTTCACGCCTGAGCGAACCATGAAGGAGTGCCCCTCCATAGATATAGGTGCTATAGGTGAGGGGGAGAAGACCATCCTCGAATTGGCTCAGACAATTGAGCAAGGTAGAGACCTCAAACGGATTAAGGGTATAATCTATCGTGAAGACGGTCAACTTGTCAGGACACCTCCCCGACCCTACATAGAGAACCTAGACACGCTGCCTTATCCTGCACGCCATCTGCTCCCTATGGATCGATATAGTGTCTTCGGAAAGAAGCAGGTTCTGGGAACGATCTTGACGAGCAGAGGCTGCCCGTTCAACTGCACCTTCTGTTCCTCATCTCTCCTCTTCGGAAAGAAGTTCAGAGCCAGAAGCCCCAAGAATATAGTTGACGAGATTGAACAATTTCAAGAAACCTACAAGACCCGGTACGTTGAGATAATCGACGATACATTCATGTTGGATAAGAAGCGGGCGGAGGCTATCTGCAAGGAGCTTGAAGATAGGAAGCTGGATGTTACATGGGCATGCTCTACCAGAGTTGACCTTATGACCCGGGATCTTATGGCGAAACTGAAGAGGGCTGGTTGTACACTGCTCTACTATGGCGCCGAGTCTGGGATCCAAAGAGTTTTGAACCTTATGAAGAAGGGCACCAAGATTAAACAAACCCTTAAAGTGTCAAGGTGGGCTAAGGAGCTGAAATTGCAGACGATAGCATCCTTTATTGTTGGAATTCCTGGGGAGACCTGGAATGAAGCCATTGAAACTATTAGGTTTGCTAAGAAGCTTGATCCCAGCTTTGTTCAGTTCGCAATAGCAACGCCCTTCCCAGGCACCGAGCTTTACGACAATGCCAAGAGAGAGGGACTTCTCCTCACAGAAGACTGGTCTGAGTACACAGTCCTTAAACCCGTTATGAGAACTAGGGAGCTGTCCGCAGAGCAGTTAAATAAGCTCATCAAGAAGGCATACTTTAGCTTCTACCTCAGACCCAAACCGATCTTCCGCTATATTCGGCAGGGGCACACCAAAGAACTCATCGTAAATGTCGTCGGAAAGTATCTCTGGCAATACATCAAACACAAGCTGTCAAGGGCGAAGGAGGATACTGCCCCATTTATGCTTTCCGAGGAAACTAGTTAATCTTAGAACCCTCGCGACAGTATGAGCTGAGCGCAGAACGGAACTATTTCCTCCCCTTTCTCCTCATACTGGATGACAAATGACCGGGCGTTGGGATAGATCTCTTTTATGTAATCGCTGATCTCATTGGGTTTAAGTTCAAATATGTTTCTGGGAATGCTGATGTTAGCCCGTTTCACTTTGAGGTGCTCTATCTGCAGAGTGAAAGAATCATCCCGCCTTAGAGCAGTGTGAATAATAAGCGGTATACGCATGAGCTGAACTGCGCCCTTAGATTTTACCGACTCTTCCTTCCTCTCAAGCCTCACGGCCAACCACCAAGAGTTAATTTAACTACTCACATGAAATACTGTATGTTACGCCATTTTAAATGTAATTGTAGTGTAGTTATTCTAAAGAATTAGTTGTATTTATGTAGAGAGGCTGGCGGCGAGTTGACGGCCACAGCTCATTTGATGTTCTCCCCAATAAGGGGGAAGATTTCGTCGGTTATATAGGTCAAGAAGTCTGCTTGAGCTACTTGGTTGAAAACAACGGTTATCCCGTTGCTAGTTATACCCACAACATGACCATGTTTCTTTGAGGTTACGACTATATACCAGATCTTTCCATGTGTGAGAAAGTCTGTGTAGAGTGTTGTGTTAGCGAGGCTGGTGCCGTAGAGTGAGAGCTTTTTCACGTTGGGTATGTCAACATCGCTGAAGAAGATTACCTTGGTTCCTTCAGGATTCTGTTCATGATAATACTTCAGGTTCTCGGAAGGTATTCTCACCTCTGTCACAGAGCCAGAGGTTATAAAGAGAGCCTCGCTAAGGAGGTTTGCGATGTTGTTAGCCTGCCACTTCTTCTGAAAGATAGTTAGAAAAGTTGTATCTTTATAGTTTTGAAAGAAGAAAGACGTTTCAGAGGTCTTAGGCACAGCCATTAGCTCTCCTCGATGAGGTATATGGACAACACGATCCTGGGAGAAGACCCCCTCAAGACTTCCCGCCTTAATCCTCAGATCCCTAACTTCAGTGATTAGGTTACACCGGAAATTTCCCTCGGTGTAGGTCTCCTCCCTCTTGAAGTCCTTGAGCTTAGCAGCTAGAACTTCTAGACCTACCCTTTCTCTAACCTTAAAGACCTTGGCAGCTAAAACCATCCACCGCCACCTAGGTAATAGACGTTACTTTGAGCTTAATGGTCTTTGCCGTATAATCCTTGAGGGCTAACCCTTTTTACAGAACATACAAGGGATGAAGTAGCTTTAAGTTACTATTCCAAACTATCTATTACGTATATTAGTCGATGTGACGTAATATGATCTCTTGAGGCTGAAGCCTCGGCGATAAATTATGAGTGAAGAATCGGCAGTCATGTGGATAGAGAGATATCGACCTCAAACTCTGGACGAGGTCGTGGACCATAAGCAGATTATAAACAGCCTTAAAGGCTTTCTGAAGACAGCGGAAACGATGCCTCATCTCCTCTTTGCAGGTCCCCCTGGAAACGGGAAAACCTCTGTCGCCTTATGCCTTGCAAGGCAACTGTTGGGAAAAGCTTGGAGAAACTATACGTTAGAGCTTAACGCTTCAGATGAGAGAAAACTAGAGCATGTAAGAACAATCATCAAGAGTTTCTCTCGTCACATAACAGGACCGTTGGCCAATCTTCCCTTCGGCCTTATAATCCTTGATGAGTGCGACCAGATGACAGCCGCAGCTCAGAACGCCTTGAGGCGCATAATGGAAGCCTACTCTCAAACATCAAGGTTCATCCTTATCTGTAACTACTCTGGAAAGATAATCGAGCCTATTCAAAGTCGATGTGCGATTTTTAGGTTCTCAGCATTAGGCAGAGATGATGTAGAGAAGCACCTGAATCGCATTGCAGGAAAGGAGAAGGTCAACCTAGCCAAAGACGGATTAGAAGCCATAGTGGAGTTTTGCGGGGGTGATCTCCGAAGGGCGGTCAATATGTTCCAAGTAGCAGCCACGCTAAGCAAGACAGTTAATAGGAAAGCTGTTCTCCAGACAGCGGGGCAAGCTGAACCGAAAGAAATTCACAAGATCTTGGACAAAGCCTTAAACGGCGACTTCTTGGAGGCACGGGATGCTCTCTATCAGTTGATGGCAACCTATGGGATATCGGGAAGCGACATCATACATCAGATTCACCGTGAAATCTTTAAGATGCAACTCGATCCTAAGCTCCAAGTGGAGCTTATGGGTCTCATCGGTGAATACGACTTCCGTTTAGTGGAGGGCGCCAGCGAGGATATCCAACTCAGCGCCCTACTAGCTCAGCTAGCAAGGTTCAAGCCTCAGAAAGGCGGCAGAAGCTAATATGACCGCACATGTTATGTGGACAGAGAAGTACCGGCCTAAAACCATAGGCGCGATTATAGGTAATGAGGAAGCCAAGGCCACCTTCATCTCCTGGTTTAGGGGCTGGAAGCCGGGTGGTAAGGCAGCCCTTTTGTATGGGCCTCCAGGCGTGGGCAAGACTACTCTGGTACAGGTGGCCTCCAAGACATTCTCCTATGACCTTGTGGAGATGAACGCCAGTGATACTCGAACCAAGGACAGGATAGAGAGGGTGGCTGGACATACTACCTCAGAGGTTTCACTACGAGGCTTCTTCCAAGCTTTTAAGGGCACTATACTACTTTTAGATGAGGTTGACGGCATCTACGGCGCTGAGGATCGAGGTGGCTTAGGTGCCATCACAACGCTTCTTAAAGAGACAAAGGTACCTGTAGCTCTTGTAGCCAACGATATATCCGATATGCGACTTAGAGACCTAAAGGATCAATGTGTAAGGATAAGGTTCTATCCTGTCAGACCGCCAGTTCTATTAGCCTTCTTGAAACATATATGTAGCGAAGAGGGTCTCACAGCCGAGAGAGATACCCTGAGACTTATAGTGAGCCGGTCTCGGGGTGATGTTAGATCAGCTGTGAATGATCTGCAGACCATAGTAGAGAGTGTAGGGAAAGTCAGAGCTATAGATGCCGAATGGTTGAGTTTGAGGGATAAGCAGATCTCCGTCACCGCGACCCTTCAAGGAATCTTTCTTGCCGAGAACCCGTTAGATGCAAGAAAAACTCTGTACGATACTACACTTGACTATGATATGCTCCACCAGACACTACACGAAAACCTTCCCTACCAATACCGGGAAGCAGAGGAGGTTGCTTCAGGTTATGAGGCTCTCTCGAAAGCAGACATCTTCTTCAACAGAGTCAAACGCACCCAGAACTGGAGCCTTCTAACCTACGGTCTAGAGCAGATGAGCATAGGTGTTGCCGCAGCCAAGCTGCGGAAGTACACCCCAGCCCACTATCGGCTTCTACCCAGCAGGATCATGGTTCTGAGCAGAACCAAGGTCAAGCGGCGAATACGCAACGCTATCTGCGCTACTCTAGGTGCCAAGTGTCATGTATCACGTCGACGGGCCAATGTCGATATACTTCCATTTCTTACAGCAATCTTCAGAAACGATGAGGAGCGGGCATCTAAGTTGACCTCTTGGTTGGGCCTAGACGAGGAGATGGTGACTTATCTCTCAGGGAGAGAACCAGCGAAGCCTGTAGCGGGGAGAGCGCGGAGGAAACCGATAAGGCAGGGAAGAAGAACCAAGGCCTAGGAAGGAGGCATCTGGAAAACGGTCAAGGTGATAACTAAGGATGAAATAAAGCTTCCCTTCATGGGGAAGGATAAGTTCATAGCGCTTATGAGAGCTGGCTTGGGATATAACCGGCAGACCAGGTTGTTCTACATTGAGGATTCAGAGCGTATAGAACAGGTGAAGGGTGTTCTATCTGAGATACTGAAAGAGGAGGTAACCTTCGCTCAGAAGTGCTTCCTCTGCAATGCAACCTTTACCTGCAACGAGTGTGACTATGCTGAAGTATGTAGAAGTAGGGATCTTCCATCCTACTGCATCTGCCCGCAGTGCCGCAGCCAGACACAACTGTACCATCATTACATTGAGAAGGGAGATAAAGCATATGCGACATCTCCCCTTTAGTCCTCTTATGTGAGGTTTCAGAGAGAGTATATTTCATAGGAATTTGAATAACCTTAATTCTTAAAGTATTGATAAAACTCGAATTTTTTAGTCTGTTTGAACTTTTTCGTTCACCTTGGTTTCAACTCCAAGATATGGTTTATAACTGCCGTAAGTCTGATAGGGATTGATAAAAAGTTCCCAAGTGACTTGGTTATGACTAACGTAATAGAGACCTCAGAATGTAAATTCGAAAACCAAAAGGTAAGGCTTGTGGCACTAAAGAACATCCCGAAGCTTGATGTGGCGGGAGAGAAGATCGAGCTGGTGGAGAGGAACCGAGCCTTTGAGGTCAGAAATTGGGTTGCCGACGAGCTCTTAAAGAGTGAAGTTGCCCGGCTGGATGATGAGACAGCTCGCTTGAACCTAGTTGAGGTTCAGAAGACCCAGATAAAGGAGATAATGCAGACCTCTCGCCGTCTCTCAAAATTGCCTGAAGACTTCTACCCGAAGCTTAGAAGACTTCTCAGAGAATTGAAGGAGAAAAGCGTTTCTGACCCAGCTAAAGCGGCAGAGTTGGAGAAGGTAACCCAGCTTGCCACGGACATAATAACGTCGAGGGTGAATAAGATATTGATGTTCTCCTCATCTCAAGAGCAGGAGGAAGTAGATCCTAGGAACATGACAGGTGAGGAGACGGGATTGTATAGTAGGATTCATGAGGCTGTGAATGAGTGGAGAAACAAAGCATTGAACTTAGCAGGTGAATGAACAGTTGACCGAGGTGACCATAGATCCTCAAGAGCGGTTCCAAGAGTTTCTGAAGCACAAGGAACGCCGCCGCCTGATCAAACAGATGGCTAACAAAGAGAACCGGTCACTCACCTTAAATTTCATAGATCTCACCGTCTTCGACGATGAACTAGGGAAAAATCTTCTGAAGAAACCCGATGTTTATCTCCGATACGCGGAGGAAGCCCTCCAAGATCAGATGAAAATAGAGGACGAACAGTACGCCGAGACGGCAGGGAAACTTCACGTACGATTCAAGGAGATCCCGGTTAAGGTCCCCCTCAGAACCCTTGGAGCCAAGAACATTGAGCAACTCACCTCCGTCGAGGGCATAGTCGTCAGGGCAACTCCAGTTCGCCCACTACTCATGAAGGCTGTCTTCAAATGTAGATGCGGGGAAGAGAGCCAGATTATTCAGCAGGGCTCCTTCGTGAGGAAACCTGCCAGATGCCCCGCATGCAAAAGGGAGAGCGGCTTCGAACTCATCCCAGAAAAGTCAAAGTTCCAAGACTCTCAAGAGCTAAGGGTTCAAGAGAGACCTGAAGACCTACCGCCAGGTCAGCTTCCAAGATATGTAGGCGTTTCAGTAGTTGACGATATAGTTGATTGTGTTAGTCCAGGAGACCGAGTTACAATCATGGGAGTTGTTAGAGCTAGGCCAGAGGTTATCCCTGGTAAAGGCAGACTTCGAACCTTCACAATCTACAGCGACGCCAACTACATCGAAACTGTTGGCAAAGAGTTTGAAGCCATCGAGATCTTGCCTGAGGATGAGAAGGAGATAAAAAAAATAGCAAAAAGCGAGTTCATCCACCAGAATATAATTGACTCTATAGCTCCCTCCATCTCTGGTTATGAGCATGTTAAAGAGGCCATAATGTATCTCCTGTTTAGTGGAGTTCCTAAAAAGACTGAGGAAGGAGTTCACATAAGGGGCGACATTCACGTCCTCCTTGTTGGCGACCCCGGCACGGCTAAATCCCAGATCTTGCGTACCATAATAAGGATCACACCCCGAGGATTGTACACCAGTGGTCGAGGTACAACAGCAGCGGGACTAACCGCCGCTGTTCTCAGGGAGCGAGCAGGAGGTATGGTTCTTGAGGCAGGAGCTTTAGTTCTAGCAGACAAGGGTATTGCTGCTGTTGACGAGATAGATAAGATGCGGGACGAAGACAGGATTGCGATGCATGAAATGATGGAGCAACAGACCATCAGCATCGCCAAGGGAGGCATCATTGCCACACTGAACGCAAGAGCGTCCATTTTAGCAGCAGCTAACCCCAAGCTTGGTCGATATGAGGATCGGCTCACAGCGGCAGAGAACATAAACATACCTATTGTCATCCTATCCCGCTTCGACATTATCTTCGTGGGGAAGGATAAACCTGAGAAAGATCTAGATGAGAGGCTCGCAGATCATATCCTCAAAATCCATCGGAGGGGAGTCGAAACCATTAAGTCACCGATCTCCTCTGAGATGCTCCGGAAGTACGTAAGCTATGCTAGGTCGAGAGTTAAACCCAAGCTAAGCGAGGAGGCAATGAAGCATCTGAAACAGTTCTACCTCAAGATGAGGAGAAAATCTGGGGAGGCTGAGGGGTCCTCCATAGCCATTACCCCAAGGCAGCTTGAGGCACTGGTGCGTTTATCTGAAGCACGAGCTCGTGCGGCTCTGAGGAATGAAGTAAACCGAATGGATGCAGAGGCAGCCATCAAGATCATGCAGAGGTCCCTTCAGGATGTTGGTGCTTTATCCGATATCGACACCATCATGACTGGAATACCAACAACTATGAGGGAGGGCCAAGCAACTATCATCCATCTTGTGGGCGAGATGGAGAAAGAAACTGGTGAGGTCAACCTTGAGGAACTCTACAGCCGATTGGAAACTGAGTACAAGGTGGATAGGCGAAAGGCTGAGGACTACATCAAACAACTGCTTAATCAGGGAACTCTCTACACCCCAACGGAAGGCCATATAAAGAAGGCATGAGCCTGAGCGGTGAAGCCGCGAGTGCATATCGACGATCTAGATCTCCCAGCTGAGATGAAAGATGTTCTTAGGAAGGAAGGTTATGAAACTCTTTACCCCCCTCAAGAAGATGCCATAAAGAAGGGTGCATTGGAGGGTAAAAGACTCGTTCTTGCAAGCCCCACCGCCTCAGGTAAGACACTTGTAGCCGAGTTTTGTGCCCTCAAGCACATCCTAGAGCGCAACGGCAAGGTTCTGTATCTAGCACCTCTACGAGCTCTGGCCTCTGAGAAATACTTTGACTTCACGAAGTATACAAAGCTCAAGAAGCCCAACGGCTCTCCGGTTAAGATAACGGTCTCTAGTGGGGACTACGACAAGAGTGACCCCTATCTAGGTCGATACGACCTCATCGTTGCCACCAACGAAAAGGCTGACAGCCTGCTGAGGCATAGAACCCCTTGGATGGAAGAGATCTCCCTCGTCATAGCCGATGAAATTCATCTTATACAAGATGCGAACCGCGGGCCAACATTGGAAGTAACCTTGGCAAGACTGAAGCAGATAAACCCCCATGTTCAGATACTGGCGCT
>DAOVDL010000142.1 GCA_030669485.1 Candidatus Bathyarchaeota archaeon | reverse complement strand
CGTACATGTCATAGGGGAAACCACAACACCAGCTGTAGGTAAGGGAGATATCCTCTTCGTCATCTCGGGGTCGGGATCTACAAGCATAATTATAACTGCATGCAAGATCGCGAAGAAGGTGGGAGCGAAGATCGCCGCACTGACCAGCCAACGAAGCTCTCCAGTGGGAAGGTACTGCGACCACATGGTCGTCATACGCGGCAGAACAAAGGATACGGGGCAAAGGGACTACTTCTCAAGGCAGATACTTGGGGTTCATGAACCTCTTGCCCCTCTTGGCACGATCTTCGAAACCGCCGTATCTGTATTCCTCGATGGACTGATTGTTGAACTGATGAGCCGTCTGGGAAAGACTGAAGATGAGATGCGTAAGAGGCATGCCACCATAGAGTGAAAACTACGTCGAGAGAGCTATTATTCTTTGGCGATAGGCTTCATAGTAGACCCACCTGCAATATGCTTCGTTAAGCGTCAGGCAGAGGTGTTCCTCCGCGCTTCAGCTATTTTGTTCGCGATAAGAGACGCCAAAGCTCCTGCACCAACGCCATTGTCCACATTGACCACAGCCAAACCGAGACTGCATGATTGAAGCATGGCCATAAGTGCGCCTTCGCCTTTGCCACCGTGTCCATATCCGGTGGATGTAGGAACTCCTATAACCGGACAGTCTACTAGGCCAGCTACAACAGAGGCTAGAGCACCTTCCATCCCCGCTACGACGACGAAGACATCTACACCTTTGCGGATCATCTCGTGTAGGGGTTCGAAGAGTCTGTGCAAGCCTCCAACGCCGACATCATATGCAGTGTAGGCCGTACATCCCATCTCTTCCAAGATGAGCCTCGCCTCCTCCGCGACAGGGATGTCAGCAGTTCCGGCAGTGAAGACAGCGGCTTTCCCTCCACTCTTGGGCACGGCACTATCCCGTCGCTTAACTATAACCATCTTGGCTTTTGTATGCACCTCAACTTTGAAAGTTCTGCTCAACTTCCTCAATTGCTTCACATGGTTTCTCGAAACACGGGTCACTATAGCCCGCCCATTATTCTTAGCAAGTTCAGCTGCAATTTGAGATGTCTCTCCGGGCTCCTTTCCTTCCGCGAAGACTATCTCAGGGATCTTCCGCCTCACATTCCGGTTGATGTCTAACTTTGCATAGTTCCCCAAGTTCTTCACCATGAGCATAGTCAGTTTTTTCTTGGCTTCTGCGATAGATATCTGGTCATTCCTCAATTTCTCTAGTATATTTTCAACACTCAATCTTTATCCCTGTCAACAGCGATCTTTATTGGTAGCTCTCTAAGTTTAAGGTGTTGCATTTGTCTTTTATAAAAAACATCTTAGTAGTGGATCCTCAGATGGCGGGTGTGTCTGGAGATATGCTCCTCGGTGCTTTAGTAGACTTAGGAGCCAGCCCAGAGAAGATAACGGTAGCTTTCACAACGCTCTCGGAACATATACCTCAATGCAAGAGCTTAGAGCTGAATGTTAAAGAGACCTCTAGACATGGACTGCGTGGAATACAAGCATCTGTCTTGGTAGATGAGCTACTACAGCACCGAACAGGAGGCGAGTTGATGGATGCTCTGGAGAGGTACTTACAAGTAAGCCAACTCTCACATAGGGCGAGAGATCTAGCCCGAAACTCTCTCGCATCTCTTCTAAAAGCTGAAGCCTTTCTTCACTCGTCCACTGTTGAAGATGTCCATCTTCACGAGGCAGGATCTGCAGATACATTAGCAGATATCGTTGGTGTAGCCGTTGCTTTAGAGGATCTGGGGTTTGGAGGCTTAGATGTCTATACTTTACCTGTAAATGTAGGTAAGGGTATGGTCAAGTCTCACCACGGCACCATGGCTGTGCCTCCACCAGCCACAATGGAGATCCTTAGAGAAATGAGTCTTCCCTTCGATGGAGGTATCACGGGAGGAGAGCTTGCAACTCCAACAGGTGTTTCCATACTCGCAAATTTAGCTAAACCCATCGAAACCTATCCAGCCATGAAAATCTCTAAGATAGGTTATGGCGCGGGATCTAAAGAACTTGATACTCTCCCTAATCTTTTGAGACTGTCCCTTGGACAACGTAGCGGCCTGCCCTTCACACAAGAGGAACTCTACGTCCTTGAAACCAATATCGACGACATAAGTAGTGAGGTGATAGGTTACCTTATAGGCAGTCTGCTTAAGGTAGGTGCAAAGGACGCCTATGTAACTCCGACGACGGGTAAAAAGAGTAGGCCATCATTTAAGGTTACCGCATTAGCTGCAAGAGATTGTGTAGAGCAGTTGATCAACGTTTTCTTCAAGGAGACAGGCACCTTGGGAGTAAGAACCTACCGTTGCGACAGATTTGTGCTCCAACGTCAACTCCACCCAGTGAAAATCGAGGTCGCGGGCAAGGCTTTTGAAGTGAAAGTGAAGGTTGCGAAGGACATATCGGGAAGAGTGCTCAGTGTTAAACCGGAATTTGAAGATGCCAAGAAAATTGCCTCGGAGACCGGTGTACCGCTGAGGGAAATCATTGAAAAGGTTAAGAATGGAGCGGAGGAACTTTAAACCGCACTCTAGAATCTCAGGCAGCTATTTTCTTCAGCTTGACGGCAATGTACCTGATGTCTTCATCAGTCAAGTTAGGATGAGTTGGGAGTGAAAAGACCTGCCTAGCCGCAGTCTCTGTCTTGGGCAACATCCGGGTTCTGAAGCCGTACTTTCGGCGGTAGTAGGGCGCTAGATGTACTGGGGTTCGATAGTAAACCTCTGCCTGTATCCCTGCGTTAACCAGCCTGCTTACAATCTTGTTTCGCTCTCCAGCCCTGCAACCCCTCAACCTCAAAGTGTACAGATACCAAGCATGTTTATAGCCCTTAGGCTCTTCAGGGAGAACAAGCCTCCCGATATTTTCTAGCAGAGAAGTCAGCTTCGCAGCGTTACGTCGCCTTACCTCAATGAATTGGGGAAGCTTAAGAAGCTGATAATACCCAACAGCGCAAGACAGCTCAGGCAGCCTATAATTGTGCCCAAGCCTCTCACTCGTGTGATGTCTACCTTCGCCATGGTTTCTGATAGAGGATAAGATATCCACGCTCTCACGCCGGTTGACCGCCACCATTCCACCTTCACCAGTCGTGATGTTCTTTGTGGCGTAGAAACTGAAACAGCCGAAGTCTCCAAATGAACCTGCCTTCTTCCCATGCAACTCCGCACCCAA
>DAOVDL010000046.1 GCA_030669485.1 Candidatus Bathyarchaeota archaeon | reverse complement strand
CTTCGCTGCCTTCGACGCAATCAATAGAACCCTAATAGTCCAAGGGTCAGCTGACTCCACGTGAGCTATATGCACATTTCTTGTAGTTCCTCCCACCAAAAAGGAAGATAATGTGGCCTTAAGCTCTGCGTCTAGGTCTTGGTTCCATATATCTTTTGGTGCTATAACAGTTGCCCAAATAAAGTTGGTTCTGTAGGTAGATTCAACGCCTATTGTACCGGGTATTTGTAGTACCCTTATTGTCCCTGTGAGGTATTCTCTGAACCGCCGTATATCCACTATCTCGTTAAGTATGTGCTCCCTTTTTGATATGTCCTCTTCTCTAAGAATTTTCTTCATTATTCTAAGCCTTTCATCTTCAGTCATATCTACGACATGGTCATAGTATCCCCTTTCCCTTGTGATCCCCGAAAGTTTATTGTAATACACGCTCTCTGCATTGTAAATATCTTGAACCAGTTTTCGATAGCTAGAATCTACATCAACTTTCTTCTCAGAGATCTCGTATTCCCTGAGCCTTTCTTGCAGTCGGGTGACACGGGCTTCCTTATCTCGCAACAGCTGTTTTTTATTATCAATTCTTTCTCTAAGACCCGTTAGTGCTTCGTCCAGACGCTTTTTTCTATTAGGAGTGAAGACTTTGACGAAAAAACTGTTAGCTTGTTTAGTAGATACATCCATTTCATTGGTCATCTTTTGAACTTCGCTTGATAACTCATCTCTAGCCGTTGTAGCCTCTGAAAGCTGTTTCCTCAATGTCTTGCATATTGCAGCGATCGTGTGGTATTGGGATTCCATCGTAGTCAATTCTGCTTTTGCCGGGGCAAAAGGGCTGCTGAGAGTCCCTAAAATGAATTTCAACTCAACATTTACAATTTCTTGTACAGCAGATATTAATTCCTTCTTCCACTCTTTGATTGAACCTGTGGAGAGTTCAGCGATCAGTTTGTCGGATAAAACTTTTACCTCAACACATTTAACAGTAAGCCGCATGTAGCCCTCTATGAACGGGATAACCTCGGTAAAATCTTTTAATAAATTTTTTTCTCTGTAGGTTAGCTTCTGAATAGCTGGCGCATTTTTATTCATTTCATCAAGAAGCTTTGATACATCATCATGATATGTTTGATAGTTATCTGCAACGTTTCTGGTCAGCTCTATTATCTGTGAGATAGTCTTCTTAAACCGGGCTTCATGTGATGCCTCTTTTACACCCAAAGCTATGGACTTGACTGGCTTCCCCACTTCATCAACATACTCTCTGACGATGTCAGCTATCCCTCTGATCTGACTTTTTATATTGAACTCTACAGATTTATCTCCATGAACGAATTTTTGAAGTTTTTCCTCTATCTGAGCTGGGTCGTAGGTATTTTCCTCTATTTGAATCTGTTTATATATGGCTGCCAATTCAGCATACAAGCGACTGAGAAGAAGTTCTATACCTCCGAATCCCTTCTCTTTTGAACCGAGAAGCATTTCGCTTCTTTCCTGTTTCCACCTTCTTATGTAAACTAATGTGTCTAAGTAGTGTTTAGTCAGCTCTATATATTCCATTACGGGATATGTCACTCTCAGAGTTGTCATTAGGTGGATGCATTTTTCATCGTAGGCTAGATTTGCCCCGATGCCGTCCAACATTTCAGCCATATCGAATCTTAATGTATTAAGGATTACATCAACCACAGCTTCGTCAAAGAACTTCTGAGCATCAGCTAGGTTACCAACCTTCCTATAAGTGGGCGCGAGCGGCATCATAATGAAGGCAGTAAATGGGTTTTCGTAAGATTTGCCATAAGTTTCTCTAATTATCTTATTATACCCGTCATCAATGAGAAGTGTTAATTCATTTATGGCTGCATAACAGGAGTTGCCTTTCGCTCGACGGTCGTCTCCAGAGCAGGGCAGTACACCTATACCTATTATTGGAAATCCGGTGCCTATCTTTTGCCTGAGATGCCTTACAAAATCAACTGCCATGCCACTGCCGCTGCCTCCTCCGACGCCGAAGATTACAAAGATGATGGGTTGTACCACTGAGGAGGAAACACCTATCTTGAAGTTTTCGATGTAAGTATCCAAGAGCTTTAAAGCGTGATAGTTGAGTCCATAGATTGCTTTGGATAGAGCACGTCTTCTTCCGACACCACCTGCCAGCGGGGGGATTTCTACAGATGACGTGAGCCACGGTTGATAATTCGTTGGCACCCTTCCTCCTTCGAGGCTGAGAAACTCTGGAAACTTTTGTATGAAATCAAACATACTTTGAGGTGTAGTAAATTTAATTGTGTGCGCGTTAAGGTTAACTCGATCAGCAGTTATCCCTCGATCCTTCATCTCTTCCTTAAACCAGTCATAGGTCTGCTGAAGACTCATAATGTCATGATCTGCTACATCAAACGCTAAGCATGTAAGTTTAACGCCTCTAGTTTCAAGGTAACGCAGAACCTTAGGATCCTTGAGAAAGGTCTCCACTATGTTTGTACCTGCGCCACCTAGGCCAACTAAGTGGAAAGAGTAACTTTTAGCAACACGTGACATCTTCTTTCACAAGAGACAATTAACATTCGGTTTGGTTAAATAGCTTTCGGAGTAAGCCTTCAAAATCCATCGTCTATTGCACGATAAAATTCACTGTTCTAAGGTACACAATTTATATTTTTATGGCGGGCCCGAGGGGATTCGAACCCCTGACCCCCGGCTGTCCCCAAAGCCTGACATAGAGGGCCGATGCGCTTTCCGTGGCTTAAGAGCCCATCCAGCTGCGCCACGGGCCCATTAATGAGATCTTTCTATAGCATATATCGTTTATAGACCTGAATGGTTAAGATAAAACTGTTGTTACCATGGTCAGATTGATTGTAAAAAAGTTTGGAAAGGTCGATAACGTTTTAACAGGAAAGGTCATTGAAATTGTCGATGAATGCTATCGTCGTCTTCAACCTCACTCAGTCTCTTTGGTGGAACTTTACATCTACGAAAAATGGTTCACCATGACTGCATTAATCTCTGATGAAGAGAAGCAGTTGGGGATAACGACTTCTCCTTTAAGTGAACTTTTCTTTGCAACTCACGATGCATGGTATGGAATACCTAGAATACGGGTTGGTCTAGATAAGTTAGCAGAGCAGTCAGAGTTAATTGCCTCAGGTGTGATACGCCATGAAGTTGCACATACAGTGCTACACGGTTCACTGGAGTATTTTATTTTCCCAACTCCGAGATCCCTGCAAACTATAGGAAAAGAATTGAATATCCCTGAGAACACTCTCCGGGATGCAGTCTACCTTATTGCCATAGCAGCCAAGGATTACGAGGTCACCCGTCTCCTATACAGAAAAGGGTACTTAGATGATTTAGTTGAATGTAACAAATATTTTTTGAAGCCCTCTGAGGAGGATGCTGGCGTATGGAGTATTGCTCATCAAAACCCGGCAGCTAAATTGTTGGCTATAGCCTCCTACTTCAAGGAGATATGCTGTGCAGCTCCACTTTTACAAGATGAGAAATATGGCGATGAGATAATGGTTGCTGTGAAGCAGTGTCTTGTACATTTACCTATAGAAATTTCAGACGGCATACTGAGAACGGTGTTGAAGGGGTTGGCGAGCTTCACAGAAGAGACACATAAGAACGTTGAGCTACTTGCAGAATGTTTAATCAATTGCCTCCGATAACACGCATCCCTTTAGAGTTCACCAAGTCTCGTAATCTTATCGGTCATAATCTTCATGACTATATGACCGCCTAGGTCGTATACCGCCCTCGCCCTTTCTATAACGACCGAGTCACTGCTGACGGCTATACCAAGGTCTTTGACCACGCTGTTATCAGCCTGCTTCACTGCCCTTGCGTTGCCCTTCACACCTACATCTTGAAGTGTCAGTCTCACCATGGCAGCAAGCCTTCCGCTTTTACTTATTTGCGAGTCGAAATAGAACCTAGCCTCACTTACCGCCATGTTCCGAAGAGAGTTGCCTATCAACCTTAACGCCTCTTCCGTTGTAGAAGATATTGTATACCTGTTATGTACCGCTGAGAGGTCTCTGATGAAGCCATCATCACTTAAGATGAGTTGCTTACCCTGTAACCCACTCTCCACGGTTATCAGAAGATTATACCCGTCAATTGCTACAGTTCGACCTCTAACATCCTCGGTGGAAAGAATCTTTCTTCTATGCTCCTCAGCCTCTCTCTCACCATAAACACATCGATACAAAAGAAGCCTATTATACCGGTTAAGCTGGTAATGATCTCCAACAAAACGGAGAGCCCCCTCCCTATTATAGCCTCGAGTGAGAAGGTAGCGAAAATCCAAAACAGCCTCAATAAACTGCATCTTCAACATTGCCCCCGTAGCTACTACACGATGGAATATCCTGAGAAAATTTTACACACCATCCGAAACTATTCGATGTAGATTGCTGGGCGGTAAGGTTTCGACACCGCCGCTTTACCCTTAGGGTCATAAAGCTTGGGTTCATCCTCCCTATGGACATAGCCACCAGCGCCTAATACCTCTGATAAAAATCTCATAGCATCTTCCAAGAACTCTTTCTCATCAATGGCGCCTAGTGATATCTGCCTAGCCCTAACATCGGGGGCCATTCTCGATGCGTTCTCAACGGTGTTGATAATGAACTTGGCAGCTTGACCTCCTGCTTTCCTTACAGCCTCATCAGCCATTGACCTCTTGATGAGTTCTTTAGTCGAAATATCGCCCTTTTCTACCCCCTTCAAAGCTTCCAAGTAGACGTTCCACTTCCAAGCTGCTGCAGTGTAGATGTGAATCTTCTGAGGTTTAGCACCTGTAACCTTGAGGATGTGCCTAATGTCCTCCAAAGTTTTCTTGACAAGATCCTCCATCTCCTCTGCCGTCGCATCAAGCTTGCTTTCATCATAGGTTGGCCAAGGGGCATTGGAAACGAAGCCGTGTCCTCCCGCGGCGCTCCACAGCTCCTCAGCTAAGTGAGGTATGAATGGAGCAAGAAGTCTTATCCAGATGGATATGGCCTCCGTTACTGTGGGAACATGAGGCCTATCTACTCTGCGCAGGTACCATCTCAGATCGTTCCAAAATTCATACAGAGCATTCTCAACAGCAGTTCTTGTCTTAAGGGTCCCAAGACTTGACTCAACCACCCTGATTCGGTGGTGAACGGTGCTCATCAACCAGCTTTCCAGGTGCCCCCTCCTTTCACTTCCCTCCTTCAGTGAGAGAAGGTCAAGAATATAGTGGTGGAGTAGATTGAGGTTTGCCTTCACCTCCCTAAGACTCTCCGCTCTCCAGTCAGGGTCATCCATATTCTCAGCTGCGAG
>DAOVDL010000054.1 GCA_030669485.1 Candidatus Bathyarchaeota archaeon | reverse complement strand
CTGCTTCCTCAGCCGCATAGTACCCTTATGCTGGGGGATGGAGTTTACGTATCTCTCAAGGAACTTAACCTGCTCCTTCAGGTTTTTAGCCTCTCGGTACGCTTTCTCCAGTTCTGCGCATTCGGGGGGAAGATTAGTGGGCATACATGTATCGGAGAATAGATGTAACCCTCTCTAGAAAAAGTTTACCAACTGCCAATGTTAGCTAAGATTTCAACTGCGCT
Source organism: Candidatus Bathyarchaeota archaeon (assembly GCA_030669485.1). The sequence goes on along the minus strand of DAOVDL010000054.1, from coordinate 4,941 downwards.
TCAAGGCAAAGTAAGGTCTCAAAGTCAAGCTTCTTCTTGCCCAACACCCTCACTGAGAAGCCTATCCGTTTTAGATGCTCAATCGTTTTCTCCCCAGCTGAAACAGAGGATTGTATAAGGAGTGCTCGCCCGCCTTCCTTGAGGAACATCCTAACGTTCTCAATGAACATGTTAGTTACTTCACGACCAGTTGGTCCACCAGACCAAGCCATCTCAAGCCTGCCTACCTTCTCCTTTGGTTCTTTTGGTAGGTAGGGGGGGTTGAAAATTATGAGGTTGAAACGCTCGCCAGTAACTGGTCTGAAGAGGGGGCCAACTCTTGCGTCAACCTTGCCTTCCAGTCTATTCAGCTTTGCATTTCGCTTGACTGCCTCAACTGCTGATGGGTTTATATCTGTTGCTACGACTCTGCTCGCATGTTGAGCGGCTGTTAGAGCTACGATTCCGTTTCCGCATCCTACCTCGAGAACGGTCTCTCCTGTCCTAACATCTAGGTTATCGAGAAGTAGAAAGGTATCTTCCGCGGGTTTGTAAACGTTGGGAGGTGTCACCAGTTTTAGGGGAGGCGGCATACTCATAACCCCCTGCTGCAGAGAGCTTCGGAGAGTTTCTCGAACTCTTCAGGCTTGAGTGTGAAGATACGCCTTTCAAGGTAGGGGATGTCTTTAGAGAGATCAACAACGTCTCTGATGATGCCTCTCTTGATCATGAGTTTGACTGCTGTGTTAACCTTTCTTCTTTTTTGACTGAACATGAATCGAACGGTCTCCTCGAAGGCTCTCTGGTCAGCTACCTTGAATGGGGGGTGTTTTCGAGGCTTAAGCTTCACCATCATGGATGCCGTTTTGGGTTTGGGGTAGAAGGAGGAACTTGGTACACACTCTATAGGTTCAACCTCTGTTAACAGGTAGGTCATGACTGTAAGTCGGCTGTACTCCCTGCTTCCAACCTCCGCCACCAACCTACGAGCGAATTCCTCCTGAAATAGCAAGACCCCCAGATCGAATTTCTCCTCAAGCAACTTGAAGAGTATTTTGGAAGCTACATGGTATGGGGGATCAGAGGCAACCTTAGTATACTGACCATGAAGATCTAGCTTCAGAAAATCGCCATGCACGACCCGGACATTTTTGAATCCTTGGAACCGCCTTCTCAATGCTTCAACAAGTCTGGGATCCACCTCGACTGCAAGAACCTCTCCAGCCTTCTCGGCAAGCATCTCGGTGAGGTGGCCAAAGCCTGCACCTACCTCAAGAACTATATCCCTTCTCCCAAGCTTAGCATGTTCCACCATCAGACGCATTATATGTTGATCTATAGTGAAACTCTGCCCAAGTCTCTTCCGAGGACGCACACCGCACTCTCTGAGAGATCTCTTAACATAGTCTGAGAACTGCATTGTTCTCATCAGGTTTGACGTGTGAACAAACGGTATTTTTGGTCATTGGTCAGCTCTTCGATAACCCTCTTCACAACAGCTTTCATAGGGTCAGGTATCTCCGTCCGCTCTTGAATGTCTTGAAAGCTCTGGAAGGGCTTCCGCTCCCTCTGATTTACGATGTGCCACATATACTTCTTCCCGATACCTGGCAGTAGCTCGAAGGAATGCATCCTTGGAGTGACAGCCTGAGCTGAATTGAAGAACTGAACATATTTGTCTGCATACTGCTTCACGATCATCTCAACGACAACTGGAAGTTCACTCTTAGCTGTAGAGGTCAGCTTCTCATAGGCTATACGGCCTAGGATATGGTTTACCTTATCCCTCGTCTCCTTTCCGATGTAGAGCTTCTCGTTAATGTTGATTGTAACATCTGGCCGCACAGTCGCCTCTAACAAAGTGAAGAACTCTTCTCCAATCATCTGAACCACAGAGTCGGCTATGAACTCTCTGCCAAAACCAGCCTTGCCCCGTGGGAGGAAGTCTAGTGCATAGGCGACCTCCTCATAGCGTCTCTTCTCCATTAGTATGACCCCTGATTAAGAATGAAGCTTCTCCTATACAACAATCAACTTTTTTACCCTTTAATCCTTATGGATTTGCTCAATACCTAAAAATATGCATATTTCATGGGTCAAGGATTATATCATAAACATCTCTAGATGTTACGCCCTATATTCATCCAGAAGATTCAGCATCTGCTTCAGCTTCTCAGCCTCAATGACCTTATGTCTGGGCATGAATACCCGAAGTTCCTCAACGGTTTCAGGCATGCAGTTAACTATCTGAACTGCCTCCGAAACATCGATGTCATATGATTTCACCAGCTTCTCAACCAGTTTCTCAGTATCCTTCGCGGAGATTTTTGAGAAAGACGACACATAGTCTAGGGTCTTTCTTTGGAATTGACTGAGTTCACGGTCTAAGCCCTTCAACAGGGTCGTGACTTGGGGTAGAGTGAGAGGTTTGCTTTCGATTATCTTTTTGGGCATATAGTTTAACTCCTCAGATTTGCTGCCTCTTGAGGTGTTCAGCCTTAGCTATTATCTGCCTCGTCTTGCCTCCGTCTTGGACATTTATAACGTAGGCTTTTCCTCTTCTCTCAGATATTATGCCGCTTTTGCCGTGATACCGTCTGTATGGTTGACCTTTATGGAAACTTGGGTCTATGGAGATCAGAACCTTGTCACCGAGGCTATAGTCCGTGAGAAGGTACCCTAGAGATCTCATGCCTCGCTCTCGGGGGCTCTTACGGAAGAGGTTCCTTCCCTTGGACTTGTATCCCTGTGACCGCTTCATCCCTGTTCGCTACCACTATTTAATATCTAAGACACTGAGAGTTACGCATTTAACCTTTTTCTTTAGGAAATCGGCTATATTCGGGGTTGTACGTCCTTTGTCCCCGTTCACCAGTTCCTTGACGTAAAGACCGCCTTGACAGCGTAAAGTTAACTCGAAGCGTTTGGCTGAGAGCCTTTTGGTCTTAACTGCATAAACATGTCTTATCCTTACTTTATCTGCTCGCCTGTGAAGTACCCTGTGTGGGGTGGACTGATGTATTACAGCATCAGTGAAGGCATCCTCAATGTCTGCTAACTCTTTCTTGGTCACCCGCTTCTCCGACTCCACGACGGTTTGGTAGGTCTTCTCGGCGCGCTCCTCTTCTTTAACCATCCTGACAGCAGCTCGATCAACGAAGCTGAGTGTGCCCACCTCAACTTTGCCGCTTCGGTTTATTGCCTCCATGACCCTCTCAAGTTTGAAGCTTCGCTTCTTAGGGAATTTTACCTCTATGACGAAGGGTCTCCCAGAGCCAAGAACCTTGGCGTCTATGTCTTCCCTCCCGCCTGCGTGGAAGTTGGTGTCGACGCCTCGGCTTGCTTTCAAGATTGGCCCCGCTATGATCTCCTGAACTGATTCAGGATATTTCTTCCCTGTGCCGTTACATAGCTCACAACCCTTTCCTCTACACTTTTGGCAGAGCCAACGCGTCTGTGGTATGCCGATTACGATCTTCCTATACCGGCTCTCTAAGAAGATGGGGGTAACCTGAAAGTTTACTCTCCCTTCATAGGGGTTGACCGTTATAGTGACTTCAGGATTCTTATACTCAACAGTCTTCCCCGTCTTCATGGCTATGACTTTGCCTATCTCTCTTGTGAACTCCCCCTTGATGGCTTCACCCCACCCGACCTTGAAGGCAGCTCTAAGAGAGTCCTCCCTCTCCACGACTTCCTCAGGTATCTTAGCTCCAACTAGGAACTTCTTGAATTGGTATCCTCTAACCGCCTTCAAAGCCTTATCAGCTAACTTCTCAACCTCTTGAAGCTTACCTTGGCAAAGCTCGCATGGGGGGTGCTCGGAGCTGTCTACGGTGATGCCCATTTTCATCAGAGTGTTCCTAGCCATATTGAACATGCCGTGGGAGGCTAGGTTTCTTAAAAGGTTCTCGGCTCTTGGATTGCCTTCAGCAAGCATACTGTGAGTCTCCAAAGTGAGGGTACCCTTCAACGCTCGACCTCGCTCTGCGTTGCTTGTCCCATAGGCCAAATTGGCGAACTGTCGACCTAGACAGTTGTCACATAAATAGTGGTCTTCTATGAGCGCGGCTGCAAGTTTCAGCACCCTACTCCTCTGAGTGCTCCTCAATGATGGATTTTTATTCTTCAATTCCGTTTCTCTCTGAAGCTTTAGCCAATCTGAGCTGACCTAGGATTTAATATACTGATTATAGAAGATCATTCTTGAATTAGATGTAGAAGGATTTCTTGCCTTCTTCCTTAACTCCTGCTCGCTTCTTCTCTAAGCTGTACTGCTTCACCATATTGTTAAATTGCTGCTTCAGTTGCTCTACCTCTTCCGAAACTTGGGAGGTATCGATCTTGAGATTGTATAAATCGTTCAGGGTTCTTATGAGCTTCAGAGCTGCCTCAACATCAGGTTTATTGTCTGCCGCCTCGGCTAAAAGGGTGATACCTCGGATGCCGTTTTCACCACATTTGACGAGAAGCGCTCCAGCCAACCCCGTTATTAGACCGCTGTCCATAATCTCTAAGCCTTTTTGCTTCAAACGCTCGCACACATTGTCAGTGGCTGCGCAGACTACCTTCGAAGCCTCCTCAGCTGGCTTAATCGATGACACCCCTGCTAACGCCACAACCTCCCTTACTCCCTGCTTCTTCAACCACTCTATGAGAACATCGGAGAGGGGGTTGATTAAGCTTGGCGGTACAAAGATGCTTCCAACCATTATGACGAGATTCTTCTTCTCATTGACGCATATCCTTATGGGCCGTTTCAACCGACCCGCTTCAACAGTGGTATATGGTGGTATAGCCTCGCTGTCAACGAAGGCTACTTCATCCATCCCTAGTTCCTGAACTATATGGTCGGCAGCTATCAGCCCAGCCATACCTACGCTTGGGAAGCTTATTACAAAGAGCGGATCATTAAGCTGAACTTTCCTCAAATCTTTAATCTGAACTTCCAAGTCACACTTC
>DAOVDL010000027.1 GCA_030669485.1 Candidatus Bathyarchaeota archaeon | reverse complement strand
TTTTATGTAATCTATCCTTTTGCTTGTAGTTTTTATAACATAACTTACTAGTTGGTTATCACACCTTAAAGTAATTTGTATAACTTGTGATCCTGAAATCTTTAGAAATTTTGACGTTTCTACAACATCGTGCATAGCTATTTTTTCTTTTTCTTCCATTTCAGCGTCTATAATCGCATCTAAAACCACTTTAACATGATCTTTAATATCTCCCCCCCCCAAATCATAGCCAGCATTTACGGCAAATTTTACTTTTGCAATTATGTCATACATAAAATCCTTTAGTGATGTCTTCTTGCCTGTTCTTTTTTGTAAAACTTTGGCTTTGTCTAAAAAAGTATTTAATGTCCAAAATCTTGCCATGCAATAAATTTCCAGCTCTTCCAACCTTTTTGCAGTTAAAGGGTTTAGCTTAAATACGGAATGCATCTCATCATATTTTGTCCAATCACGTTCAAAGATTAGACCATCTTTTTCTAACTTCTCATAAAATTCTGTCTGGGGAAATGGTGTTACTATACCAAATGCACAGTTCATCAAACCAATTTTTTTAGCATACATCGGGAATTGTTTTATCTCTTCTTCATCCTGACCAGGCAGACCAGTAACAAAAGTACCAGATACGTCTACACCATTATCCCTTAATATTTTCACAGCCCTTCGTTGCATATCAAGTGTTATACCTTTCTTTACATTATTCAAATCTTTTTGATTCGAACTTTCAAAACCTAACTCATAACTAAGAATGCCACTATCACACATCTTCTTGACAAGTCTAGGATATCTAACAATACTATCAACTCTTGTCATGACAGAAAATGTTATGTCCAATTTGCGTTTTTGCAATAAATCGCATAACTGACCTATTCTTTTAGGGTCGCCAATGAAATGAGGATCTGTCACAAGAATTTGCAATGGGTTTCCACTATGAAAGTGTACGGTTTCTAGTAATTCCTTCATCACATTCTCCGGCGACCTAAATCGCATGCGATTTTTGTTCATATAAGGTTCACAACAAAAACTACACCTTCCCCAACAACCACGTGACAGGGTAATCACATCTAATTCTTTGTCATCGTTGTTCATGTGGTCTTTATATTTGTGTCTTCTAAGATGCCTTGCTGGAAATGGTAAAGAATCTAAATTTTCTATTAGTGGTCTATCAGGATTGTGAATTATTTTCCCGTCTCTTTTGAACGAAATCCCAAGAATATCTTCAGGCGAACCTTCTTGCACAAGTTCTTTCATCATGAGTTCACCTTCTCCTCTAACAACAATATCAATCTGTGGATGCGAAAGTAATTCATCTGGTATAGCAGTTGGATGATAACCACCGAGTACAGTTGTAATATTATTATCCTGAGCGATTTTTGCAAGATGTAAGCCTTCATTATGGTCTGTTGCTGACATTGTTATGCCAACCAAATCAGGATGAAAGGCATCAAGAACGTATTGAAATGGATGTTTTTCAAATTCCATATCAATTATATGAACATCATCAACTTCCTTTTCTATTGATGCAGCAATGTACTCCAAGCCTATGGGAATCACATCTGCTGAAAAACCTAAACCTTTTCTCCCTTTTGGTTTTACCAATAAAATTCTTTTGAACGGCATATTCACACCTTCATTTTAAGCATTATTTATTGGGTTTATTCCATCTTTCATGATTTTTAGGTAAGTTCTTAATTTTAGCTAGCTAACTAACGATTGTTTTAATCACTTCACTTTTCCAAAAACTGAGCTTTCATTCTAAAATGCTCATCTGCAAGTTTGTAAATCCATTTAAAATTATGATCTATACAAGTCGCTAACAATCGCATGTTCTGGCACGTATCCTTTGTTCTGAAGTCGCCATCTTTGAAATAGTCATAATCTAACTCAAACCTCATGGAGCAATTCTGACACCATATGCAAAGCGCGTATTTCGCTTATTTCCCTCATATTGCTTCATTTCTCACGTAAACAATATATATCAGTTTCTAAATGATTTAAACATTGATTATTCCAAGATGTGATACTTTGAAAAGTTACCGGGTTGTGTTAACGGCGGATAGAACGCTGATGAGTAACTACGGAAACAACTTGTTTTATGGCTTCATAACGACAAGTCCTAGGAAAGGTTTTCTTCTAGCATCCCCTTGGCTGTTATTCAGATTCATTTTTAAACCCGTTAAAACCGATGCAGAGGGCAGAGCACAGCTTGCACCTCACGGGTTGAGACGAATTGAATCTGCATTAGTTGAAAGTTGCACAGCCTCTCCTGAGCAGGTAGTTGTCTCCACCCCGAAGGCTTTAGGAAGCGTCATAGGCGAGGAAACTGCTGTTATAGGGATAGAAGCAATCGACCCTCTTGGGAAAGGCCCTGCATCAACAACCTTGGCTGGGCCATATGGACTAATTCATGAGGAACCATGTACTGCTTGGCAGTTTAGAGAACTGGTTACATGTGAAGCCATACAGAAAGCCAGGAGGCGTGGAGCTAAAATTGTTGTCGGCGGCCCAGGAGCGTGGCAACTCACCACAGCTGATATGGTCAAATACGGGATAGACATCGTGGTAGACGGAGAAGGCGAAGTGGTAGCCCCGAGAGTCATCGGGAAGCTACTTAACGGCGAAAACGTTGAGACACCATCCATAATCAAAACCAAGTATGACGAGATGCCTGACGTTGAAGAGATACCGCCGTTAAGGGGTGCTACCGTCGGAGGCGTGGTCGAGGTCAGCCGGGGCTGTGGGCGTGGGTGTCGCTTTTGCTCCCCAACATTGAGGCGGCTCAGGCATAGAGGTATAGAGGACATTGCAAGGGATGTTGAAACAAACGTTAAGTGCGGTCAGGGTAATATCTGTCTCCACGCTGAGGATATCCTCAGATATGGCTCCTTCACCTACGCTGTTGACCACGACAAGGTTATGAAGCTTATCCAGACAACCGTTAAAGTTCCGGGTCTGCGCAGCTTGGGCCCAAGCCACCTTGCGTTGGCCTCAGTCGCGACATCTCGAAAGACGATGGCGATGGCTTCCGATACTGTTCTATTTCGGCTGAATCAAGATTGGATAGCCTACGAAACAGGGATCGAGACTGGGAGCCCACGCCTGATCGAGAAGCATATGGAGAAGAAGCCCTACCCATACACGCCACGGCAGTGGCCTGAGGCTGTGGAGCAGGCCTTCTTGGTAAGCGCTGACCACAACTGGATTCCATGCGCCACATTAATAGTCAACCTGCCTGGGGAGACTGAGGAAGATGTTCTGAGAACAGTTGAACTTATCGAACGCCTGAAGCCGTATCGAAGCTTCATAGTGCCCCTTCTATTCGTCCCATTCCAAGACAACCCCGGCTATAAGATAATGAGATTTACAGAGGATGCTGAACGTTGCCACCTCCAGCTCTACGAGACCCTATGGAAACATGACATGAGGTGGATTGGGAGTCTGGCAGACGACTACAACAAGGGAAGCCATATGGCGACGAGGCTCTTCATGAAGATGTTCTTAGCATTTATCAAAACCTACGCCAATAGACAGGTAACCAAATACTTTAATGAAAAACTTAATCTGCCCGTGATTACAACAAGACAGACAGCGAAAATGGAACAGTTAGTTTCACTACGTCGCTCTTAGTTTCTTGGACAGATTTCCTATGCGTCGTTCAAATCTAAGCATTCCATACCATGCTAATTAATATCTTCAACTAGCTTAGAACATCACATTTCCGTAACCTATCCCAATAGTTCTGTGATTACTTCCCTGATAGGCCTTTTAAAGAGACTTCGTATTCTATTTAGAATTTCCTTTCCTTCATTTGTTATTGAGTAATACTTTATTCGGCGTTTTCCCTTTTCTACCCAATCCCCTACTATGTACCCCTTTCTCTCCAGCTTACTAAGTAAAGGGTAGATGACTCCTGGACCCAAAGTATGTCCAGTGAACTTTTCAACTTCGCTAATTATTTCGTATCCGCTTTTCGGTTTCCGGCTTATCAACCAGAGAACTAAGGATCGGCTGATGTCAATTACGAAAGATCGGGTGAATTTTTCCAGTAGCATCCGATGGATCCCACCTATTTGATCAAATCTTTGTTATATACCCTTTTCCTATAAACGACTGGTTGTTCTTCGCCGAGCAAGTCTATGAGTGCATCTCGGATAGGCAGTTCAAAAAGTTTTTTCATTTTATCCAGAATCTTCCTTCCCCTTTTGGTCGCGGAATAATACTTTATACGCCTTCTACCCTTTTCTGCCCATCGTCCCCTGATAAATCCCTTTTCTTCAAGCTCATATAAAAGCGGATAAACATTTCCCGTCTTCAAATCTTGCCCAGTCAACCTTTTTATCTCCTTAATGATCTCGTATCCTGAACACGGTTTTCGACTGACAAGCCAGAGTATAATAGACCTAGTAAACCCCCGAACAGTAACTTTGACGAGGTTTTCTTCTGTCGCAGCCAAACCTTGGTTTACCCCCCTCTAAATACAAGTCATTCTTCCTGTTGGTGATCTAATCTTCATGAATTAAGGGATTTTGTGAAAGTTAAGCGTATTCTTCGACCTTGAACTCACAGTAAGGGCTGCCCTTGCGGGGCATTTCACATCTTCGCACATCATTTTTCTCTTGAGGGCTTCCTGAAAAACTCCCGCGAAGAAACCAAAGGAAGTGACAGACGCGTGCTCCGGCTTTACCGTATTCCTGCGATGAAAGAGTTGGATATCCTAATAGAAACCTCCCACCTCTCGGGGTCTAGCTTGGCCTTCTGAGCTTAAACTATCCAGAGCCAACAGATCCGTAAAACTTGCCTCATCTTTCGATGAATGCCGGACTCCTCTCCTCCCAAGCTTTCAACTGAACCCTCGCAGATCGTTGGCCGCTTCTTATTCCAGCTTCATAGAGAGCTGCTTGAGCCTCGGTTCCGATCGTTGATTCCATTCTTTTGATAGGTCAACAAATGTTCCTGCATGCAGTGTGATAACCCGGACACCCAGTAGCATACAAAAATCAGGCCGAAAGGGAAGGACGCAAAAAAATGGAGCCCTCGCAAATGATAAATCTCAGCGAGGACAACGTGATCTTGCAGGAGTTTCTCCCGTTGCATGCCCTTAACATCAGCTCTGTCAGCAAGAGCTTTGGGTCTACAAGGGCGCTTGACGGCGTAAGCCTCAAAGTTGAGGCGGGATGCGTCTATGGCCTCCTAGGACCCAACGGCTCTGGAAAGTCGACATTGATGAGGACGGTTCTTGACTTGGTGAAGCCTGATTCAGGAGAGATCCAAGTCTACGGGATAGATGTCAAACAGCAGTCCATTGAGGTAAAACGGATCATCGGGTATGTGCCCGAGACCCCCCGCCTCTACGAGTTCCTCACGGCTACCGAGTACCTTGACTTCACAGGGGACATTCGAAGCCTAGATGCGGAAACCAAGAGGCAGAGGATAGGTGAGTTTCTTAGCGCCCTTGAGCTTGAAGGTCGTGAGAATGAGATGATAAGTGGGTACTCTCAAGGGATGAAGCAGAAGGTCGCTATAATAGCTGCCCTACTGCATAAGCCTAAGCTTCTCATCCTCGACGAGCCGCTTAACGGGTTAGACCCGCGGGCTGCAAGGATCGTTAAGGATCTCATCCATAAGTTGGCTGGTGAGGGTGTGGCAGCAGTCTTCAGCACCCATGTCTTGGAGATAGCTGAGGCGATTTGCGACCGCATTGCCATCATGTACCAGGGTCAGGTGCTCTCAGAGGGAACTGCTGCGGAGCTGAGGGGGCAAGCTGGAATGCCGGGTTCAAGCCTTGAGGATGTATTCTTCAAGCTCACTGGAACCGAGGATATAAGGGATATTGTTAAGGAGCTTGCTAAGTAGGCCAGAGGGTTTCAGATGAAGCTCCGGGTGGCGTATCGGATTGCCGTAGTTCTTGTGCTCTCCTTGATGAGATCCTCAAGTAAGAGCACCAAGGTCTCCAGCGGTTTCTTAAGGCGGCCGGCTGTGCTATTGGTGGTGGATGCCGTCATCTTCATGGCTGTTACTTTGGCAGTCCTCTTCTTCGCACCCCACCTAGAAATGGGCTTCGGGCTGGCAGCCTTGGCCTCGCAGGCTCTGATAGGTCTACCGCCCATTATTTTTCTTATGATGTTCATTTATGGTATTCTATGGGAGTTCGGCACTTCAGCCCAGGCTACCTCAAGTAATGTCGTCAACTGGCTGCCTGTGGAGCCTGCGGAGTATGTCCTAGGCTCAACCTTCTCAGTTGTATACTACTTCTCATGGTTCCTATCCGCCATCTTTGCAGCGGCTCTAGCGTTAACGATATTAACGGGATCTCTGGGATTGTGGGTTCTCTTTCTTCTCCTAAGCCTTATCGCAGCCTTTTCAGGGGGTTTCGCGGTGGAACTCGTTAGGGGAGCAACGAGCAAGATCTCTTCAACTTTCTACAGGCGAGGAGGCAGATCCACCATTGCAATCCGCTTGGTCGTCACCATTTCAGTGCTCGTCGTCTTTATGACCTTCACCAATGTGAACTTCATGTACGGGATCCTGCGCAGCGTCGCCTCAGGGGTAAACGTGGTTTGGTTTCTCCCCCCAGCTTGGCCATCGCTAGCAATTACTTGCACCCTTCAAGCTCAACCCACTGCGGCGTTCCTTTTCGCAGCGTCAAGCTTGGCATTCAGCGTTCTCCTCTTCGTGGTTGGGCTGAAACTGCGTGAGCGTTATTGGGTTCCTGCCCAAGTTTCAATAAAACTGGGAGGCGCCAAGTATGCCCCACGGGCAGGTTTCCTGAATAGAGTTGGCCTAACCGTGGGGGAGGCAGCCCTTGTAAGGAAGGATATACGCGCTCTAACTCGGCGGCGGGAGATGAGTCAGTTTATAGCTATACCCATCTTCATAACGGTGATCATGGGTGTCTCCGCCCTGCCAAAGCTAGGTGAGGCTGAAGGCGTAGGAGCGACCTTCAACTACCTCATCTTCTTGATAGGTCCCTTGCTCTTCGCTATTCTTATCTCCATCTCAAGCTTCGGTCAGGAGGGCGAGTCATTTTGGAACATCCATTCCCTCCCCCTACGCGTAGGAGAGATCCTCAAGGCCAAGTTAGGCTTCGTGCTTCTACCTTCCATTCTCTTTCTCGTAGCGGTTTGGCTTCTGGTCGCAGTGCTACAACCGCCTACAGAAGTGTTTCTTCTACTATTGACTGGAGGGCTACTGCCTCTGCCAGCCCTCATCTTGATGGGTTTGGCAGTCGGAGCCCGCTACCCAGACTTCAGGGTTCTACCCCGAAGTCGATTCATAGGCTTGAAAGGAAGCCTGTTGGGACTCACCCTATGTTGGGGAGTAACCTTCGTGATCCTTACACCGCTCGCTATCCACCTGATCATCGGTTGGGAAGCGTTCAACCTACTCGTATCTATAATGGTTGCCGTGGTTGTGGCGGTTGGAGTTACAGCAGTCGCCTACTTTCGTGCACGGAGCAACATAGCGAGGCTCTTTCAGCAGCAGATCAGTTAATCTAACTGTTTTAGTCTAAGCGATCTTTCTCAGATCACG
>DAOVDL010000181.1 GCA_030669485.1 Candidatus Bathyarchaeota archaeon | reverse complement strand
CTAAACCTCGGTGAAGATGCTCAGATTACGGGTTTACTTTCGAATGTCTTTTTGCTCTGATTACAACGAATGAGCCTTCACCATAACCCTTCTTCACAGGCTCCGCAGCTGTAATTTCTGGCAGTGGGCGGAAGATAGTCTGGGCGAGGCTGAAGCCTGTGAACCCAGCCTCTGCCATCTGAGTAATAACCTCATTAACGGAATAGAATCTGGCAACACTGTAGAATACATTCTCTCCTTTATGCTTCTGATACAGCCTTCCAAGAGGGCTGTCACGGTCGATGAACCCCACTATCAGGCTGCCGCCCGGCTTTAAGATCCTGAAGGCTTCCTTGAGTGCCGCTTCCATGTCATCGAGGAAACATATTGTGGTGACCATGAGAACGAAGTTGAACAGCGAACTGTTAAAAGGAAGCGCCTCAGCTACCCCGCCGACCACATGGATCCCTCTTTTCTTAGCCGCCTTCATCATCTCGATGGAGGGGTCAACTCCAAGCCCAACTCCAAGCGGAGCTGCAAACCGTCCGCTTCCCACACCGACCTCGACACCATCTCCACTTGGCAGCAGCATTTTCACCGCGTTGAGTTCGGACTGGTAGGCAAATTTATTCCTTACAAACCACGCCTCATACCTAAAGGTATGCTTATCAAATGGCTCCACCCGCTCCGTGCTATTCATTCTTCTATTACCTTCGACTTCCATTGAGTCTCCTCATGTAGAACCGCTTCCCTTCGTATTCCATCTCTATGAGTTGGGCCTGGTTGATTAGCTTATGAATAATGGACCAATCGGCCTTTGCCCGTGTCAGGAACTCTCTCACCGCTTCCTCCCGCATGGGATGCACGGCTGTTATGCTCAATAGGTCTTCCTCGACGTTTCCTGTAAAAGCGAAAGCATTGCCCTCGTACCCTATTAGATATTCCACATGATCAAGTCTCTTGCTAAGGATCTGGTAGGCCCGATTGATGGCCTCCTCATTGAGAGGTTGCACCCACTTCTCTGCAGGTGGTCTTGTGGGGATGGATAAGTAAGTCTTGGCAGGTCTTAGCTGTGCTAAAAAATCGGCAACCTCCTCAACGTGGCTATCGCTGTCGTTAACGTCTTTGATAAGCATCGTCTCCGTCACCAGCTCTCCCTTGTAAGCTTCTGCAAATTCGAGCATTCCATCTAGAGTTGAGGGTAATTGCAGGGTTCGATGTGGCCGGTTGATCCTGCGCCAGACCTCTTCTCGAGTGGAATCTACCTTCAAAGAAACCCAGTCAGCTTTTGCCAGATCTCTCCTAACGTCCTCATGCCAGATGAGGGAGGCGTTAGTGATCACCGCTGTCTCAATTCCTAAAGGTTTCAACAGCTCAATTTCACTGCCAAGATTGATGTCTAGGGTTGGCTCCCCGTCAGGCACAAAGGTAAGATAATCAATGGATTCCCCAAATTCCCTTGCTTTTTCTATCTTCTCTTCAACATCCTTCAAGATCTCCTCTGGCTGATAAAACACACTGCGCTCAACATGCATCTCTATGGTACGTCCTAGCTGGCAATACACACAGGAATAGGTGCAAACCTTGGGCGGGATGTTGTTAATGCCCAAGCTGCATCCTAAGCGTCTTGAAGGAACTGGCCCAAAAACCCTCATGATTCTACTCGCCTCTTTGAGTGAGAAAGTTTTCGCAGCATTCATATACCCTGCTAAGTGAACGAGTGTTAACCAGCTCCACCTGATACCTCTTCAGGAAGATGAATGTCCTTGATGTCTTGTTGAACTCTCTCATAAGCCTCTATAGGCATATCTCCCAACATGTGGCTGCAGTTTCTGCAGATTGGACGCAAGTTGTCTATCCTAGGTCTTCTGCCCTCAGTTTCTTTAAGGCGCCCTAATTCAAAATCCTCAAAGTGGATCTCTCGACCGCATATGTGGCATCTGCATCCTCCCTCATCTTTGCAGTATCTCGCCCAAACTGCCTCTTTCACAGATTTAACTCTCTTTTTCACCGTATTTTGCATCCTTTAACCCGGTTCTTTAAGTGGCGTCTAACTATTTCAACGCCTTTTTTCCTCTGTAAACTATTAAATCGGATATGAAGTATCTTCTGAATTCTTTGTTTTCATAGCCTTTACCCCTCTTGTCCAGACCCTTGATAAGCCATTGAAAATATCGTATGGATCTACGCGTTGATGTCGCTATCTTATTCCTACTCACTCAGCCTAGAGCGGCTGGGGTACTCTAACGGAAAAAGATTTAGAACACTTAAAGAGTTTTCTGTTTTAGTCAGCTCCTACCAGTGGTACATTGCATTTTAGACACATTGAATTGACGCAAGGAACACCTAGCGTATGTGGGGCTTATCTTTATCCTGCAACTCGAAAACCGATACCGGGCAGGCTTCACAAGTTTCGCAGCCAGTACATTTTTCTTCAACAACCATTACCTCACCCATACTCTCAACATCCTAACTCTATCTTCAAAAAATGAAGAGGATGTAGGCTTTTCTCTATCCACAGGTTGGACATGTGCCGCCTGAGCTGCCT
>DAOVDL010000132.1 GCA_030669485.1 Candidatus Bathyarchaeota archaeon | reverse complement strand
ATTCAGAAATTTGATTCTATCTCACCCTTCAAATTTTGACTATTGATAAACCAGTTTCCTGTGAACTTGCTCAGCCTATGCCCGCAGATAATGCTTCAAGAACAAATGATCCTCCGTACTCGCAACAACCATCCAACCTTTAGAAATCATCTTACAGATCTCATCGACCGAACCTACAGGCACTGCTCTAGCCTCACAACGGTTGCTGTCAAACTTCATGATATGCGTATAAATCTACGTGCTCTTAATATTCGAATGCCCGAGTAACGACTTGACCGCTCGCAGCATCTCATCTCTTGCTTAAGGATCTGCGGTAGATGAGAAAACTGGGTTGGTATTATGTGGCGCCGGGGAATAGGTTTTGACCGTGGTTTGAACTGTCATTTTACAGAATGCTGTTAACAGTTGGTGTAGGATTATAAATCTTTATAAGTAAATAAAATATTATGCCAACTAATATGTTAGTTAAAGAGATTCGTACGCTACTTGCTCTACTGACCGAGCCGAGAAGTGTTAAACAGCTAGGTTAGGTGAAAAACAAAAGAAAACTCAAATGAAGGCAGATAGGCTACGTATTAAATTCCATATTTTAAAGCAAACCCATGTGTGTGATATCCTACAATTTTTGTTGAGAAAAGCCAGCTCAATATATACGAAACGAAAAACCCAACATGGCAACGAGAACAGTTGACCTCTTATAGTTACCAAAAATAGCATCACATCTTTGCTTTCCCTTAATGAATCGAATTTTTGAAATAATCTTTTATATTAGATTTGACACCAACCATTTAGGAGGGTGAAATGGATCACACAACTGTTCATTTTGAAATACCTGCAGAGGATGTAGAGAGACTTTTTAAATTAACTCGTAGTTGTAAGGTGATGAAATGAAGGTTAAACGAATTTTATTGGCAACGGTTGTGGCGTTAATGGTCTTGATGCTTGCGACGCCTGGAGCTTTAGTGAATGCAAGTCCCGCAGAGTTTCATGTCGGCGCGGGGCAACCCTACACGACAATCCAAGAGGCAGTTGACGCCGCTTCATCCGGTGGCACTATAATTGTCCATCCTGGAACGTATGGAGGCTTTAGTGTTGAGGATAAGGATAACGTAAGTATAATTGCACCTGAAGGAGGTGTGGTTCTACATGAAGCCATGTACATGGCTGATTGGCAAGAATATGCATTCATTCTCGTATGGGGTGCCGAAAATATAAACATAGAGAACATAGAGCTCGACGGAGCAGCGATCAGCGGTACAATGGTGAACGGGCTTGGTCTTGTAGATTGCTCGGTGAAGATCAGCGATGTGATCGTGAGAAATATTGTGGGTAGCTACGTGGGGTTCGGCATCTACATAGGAGGTTATGAAGAGACCGCATCCATGGAACTTTCAAATGTCATAGTTGAGAATTGCAGTATGTGTATCACCATACAGAATGCTGAGGCCACGATTAAAGATTGCTCAATCGATGAGGCGGCTTTCGAAGGTGGCTGCGGCATCACTGTTTTAGACAACTCTAACGTAACTATTGAAGACTCTGAAATATGCAACTGCATGGTAGAAGAGCCTGAACTTGGAAGAGCCGGTATAGCCCTACTAGTAGGGATGAATGAGGCGTATGAGGCAAACTATGGCATAGAAGATGAACGTATGTCTTCGGTGGAGATAAGAAACTGCAACATCAATAACAACAATTTCGGTGTAGCTGTCGATGTAGATGGAGATCTTTCCGCCAACTACAACAACATCGTTGAAAGCAGTATTGCCGGGGTTGTAAAGATGGAGGGCTCCTCGGTTGACGCGACCTACAACTGGTGGGGAGACCCAACCGGACCACATAATTCAGAGGCAAATCCTGAAGGGCAAGGAATTGAAGTTACCGACAACGTGAATTTTGACCCATGGCTCCCTGTCCCCGTAGAAGAGTTGACTCCAGAGTTCGCGGTAAGCAACCTAGCTATAAGCCCGAATGAGGTGGAAACTGGGGAAGCCGTCAACATATCTGTGGATGTTGAGAACATCGGCTACCTAGAAGGCACATACTCTATACCCCTGAAAATAAACGGTGCAACTGTGGACGCCAAGGATGTGACGCTTGGAATCGGCGAAGCAGAAACCGTTGTATTCACCCTAACGAAGGACACTGCAGGCTCCTATGACATTGAAGTAGATGGAACCACTGGAAGCATCACATTCACCACGCCACCGGCATCCCCTAAAGAAGAGGGACAGGTTGATAGAGGGTGTATAATAGCCACTTCGACTTTTGGTTCCACGTTAGCCCCAGAGGTGCAGTTCCTCCGAACATTCAGGGAGGAAACGGACTACTCCACCTTCGCGGGAACCAGCTTCATGGCAGTGTTCAACCAGTTCTACTACAGCTGGAGCCCCGCCGTAGCCAGTCAGATATGGCAGAGCGAACCCTTACAGGCAGTCGGGAGGGTGTTAATCTCGCCTTTGCTCGGCATTCTCCACGTTTCAACCATGGTTAACTCAGCGTTCAGCTTCAACTCTGAGCTGGCCATTGTACTGACAGGGCTTGTTGCCAGTTCGCTGATCGGAGCAGTATACTTCATACCCATCACGACAGGTGCTCTCTACGCGGTGAAGTGTAAAAGGAAGTCTTTACCAAAAGTTGGAAAGCTTACGCCTCTGCTGATACCTTGGGCGATAAGCCTAACACTGATCTACCTAGGAGAAGTAATGACGTCAACAATGTTGCTAATGGCTTCCACAGGAGTATTCGTAGTCTTCACCATAGCCCTAGTAGCTGGAACAATCGCCCTAAAAATCCTTCAACTGTCCGACCTGAACAACGGCTCAGGAAAACTCATAGTGGAAAGATGAACACAACCACAACTGCGACGGAAAATTATGCCGCTGGGGTGCGGAGCGAGCTGCTTGGCCATGAGAGCTGACCGTGAAACATATACTGGTCGCCTGTTTTTCTGAAAAACTGGGTATGTATATGCAACATTAAAATTCGTATTTTAATTCGTCCAGGTTTATACCCAAAAAGGAAAGCCAAATATCATGTTAGGAAGGGATTTAGGCACCAATTTACTAGTAACGTAATTTTAGGCTGGTTTAAGAGAAAACTAACCCGAAAAAGCGTGCGCATCAAATCCATCTAAATGCAATAACGGAGTCTCTAGCCGTCTTAAGAGGGGACAACAAGATTAAACAGAAAGGCATCGACACCATTGCACGACTTTCTAAATGGATAAATTATGACTTTGAAGAAGTTTGACTAATAATTGTGTGGGCACCAATGCATACACACAAAATAATAAAACAAATAGTTCAAATTGGACTAGATGTGACGGAATAGATCGTGTGGTTGCCTATTCACGCCTTGCAAAACAGACCATTCCACCCAATTGGGTAAGGCGTAGACCTGCTGTTGATTCCGCGT
>DAOVDL010000065.1 GCA_030669485.1 Candidatus Bathyarchaeota archaeon | reverse complement strand
CAAAGACAGGTTTTGCACTAGGGGCGTCACCAAGCGAAACGTAGTCGCCTGTTATAGCTAGAATGTTTTTTATTCCAAGAACTCCGGCGCCAAGTACATCTGAAAGCAAACCTAAACGATTTTTGTCGGTGCATCTCAGCTGCCAGATACATTCCATGCCTGTTTTGACCTGAACAGCGTAGGCTGCTGCTAAGCTATTCACATACCCAAAGCTTTGAGGATTATCTGTAACGTTACATGCAACCACTTGACCCATTAGTCGCCGAGTTGCCTCAATAGTACTTTCAATGTCGCCCTCCTTGCCCGGTTCAAGCTCTCCAGTAAAAACGAATTTCCCCGCTTTCAATTCCTTCATAAAGTTACTGTAAATTTTTTCCTCTACCATTTTAACTTACACCCCCATAGATTTCAGTGTACCCTTCAGCTCCTGAAGTTTTTCCATCAAATCTATAGGTTCCACATTTAGCCTACGAGGTCTTGAGACTTGACTCCAATCTTTGGCTTTCCTGATCTCTAGAAACTTATCAAGTTGGCCAAGCTTCTCTAACCTCCTATAAATTTGAAGCCATGCGCAGTCTTTTTCGGGGTCAACCTCGCATTTACCGTCTGGTGTTGTGCCTCCACAAGGGCCATTCAGCAACCCTTTTGAACACTGGGTTAGCGGACATATTCCAGCAGTATCGGCGAGTATACAGTCTCCACACCCTAGGCATTCCTCTGTAAAGGAGGCTGGGCCTTCACCTACAAACCCCAAGGCATTATTTGCACAGAAAATAGGTTTCACAATGTTCATTTCATTGTCAAGGTAGCCTCGTACAGCCTGCGTTCCGTCGCCACAGGACAACATCAAAATTGCATCGGCTTCCGATATTTCTTTCTGATGCATTTTTAAAAATTGTGAACTCATAGGCAAATAGCAACAGAAGACGGCGAACGGTAACTTTATTTTAGCAATCAATTCTTTCCCATGCTTTGATAGCTCCTCCGCTATCTTGTCGATTGCCACAGGATCACCTGTGCGGAAAATCGTTGCACATCCACCACACCCCATTAGAACAATTTTCTTCCTACCGTTAAGATTTTTCAAAATTTCTTCTAGTGGTTTAGGTTTTTGCCCCATCATAGGAAATACATCTCATTCATTGATTAAGAAAGAAGAACTGAAATTTATATATTTACATTCGTCTCGTGGCTCTGTTAAGGTCTTGAAAATAAAAGGAAATTGTGCACATCCCTAATATAAAATGTATGCATACGTAAATCTAAAAGAGGTGTATAATTGGATCCGATTGGAGTTGGTGTCATCGGCCTAGGGTTTGTAGCCTCAGGGGCACATTTACCTTCATTGAAGGCGATACCTAACGCGGAAATCGTAGCCCTGTCCGACATAGATGAAGCACGCCTTAAGAAGATGGCAAAAAAATTCAGCGTATCAGATATGTATACGGATTATAAAGAGCTTCTGAAGAAGCCTGCTGTGGATGCTGTTATAGTCTCTATTCCAACTCCGTTCCACCATAAGGTGGTCATCGACGCTGCTGAAGCAGGCAAGCATATTCTCTGTGAAATGCCGCTCGCCCCCACATTGGAGGAGGCAGACCAGATGATAGCGGCTGCAGATAAGGCTGGTGTAAAGCTGATGCCAAGTCTCAACTTCCGTTTTACACCGAACTACGTTAAGGCAAAAGAACTCATAGAGAGCGGTGGAATCGGCAAGCCTGAAGCAGTTCTATACAAGGAGTTCATACCAGCGGAGGATCTTGCACGCCAATGGCCGCCAGGGTCATGGGTATGGGATCTTGAAAAAAGCGGAGGCCCCCTCTATACACTGGCTGTTTGGTCTATAGACCTGCTACGATGGCTTCTGAAGAGTGAGATCACAAAGGTAGACTCAGCTGTCAGCACAGTTAAACTCAACCATCTTGGAGGCACATTGGGCTATACTGCTGTTGCAGCCTTAACCTTCACCAGTGGAGCGATCAGCAGCCTACAGTTCAGCGGCTCCGTCATCCCAGCCTTGGGCACCTCATCCATGGAGATCATAGGCAGCAACACCAATGTTATCGCAGCGACAGGGAACAACTCCGTTGCGCTTTATAAAAAGGAGCCAGATAGAACTGAGTGGCTCTACCGAGAGCCAGGGCACAGGGCTTGGGGTCACATGCAGATGGATGAGCACTTCGTCCAGTGCATAAGGGAGAACAGAAGCCCCGCCATTAAACCTGAAGATGGCAGGATAGCTGTCGAGGTTGCACAGAAGGTCGCCAAGATCGTTAAGTAAAGACTGACCACCCCTTGACGTTTCCAGTAGGATAAGAAGTTGGAGGGGCAGGTAAGAGCTGTCCGTTAAGCATTTTTTCTGAAAAGGGCTATGAAGTATCCGTTGCCGTGGAGGTGTGGGTGGAACCTTTGGGTTTTGGCTGCCGCAGGGAAAACGGTCTTGATGCCTGGGGAGCCGAGTGTGAGGGGCTGTTCCTCAACTGTGAGGCCGCACTCTTCCACGCCAAACCTTGCAATCTCCTCGCATTCCTCAATGGTTAGGGTGCAGACGCTGTAGACTATAATGCCGCGGGGCTTGACAGCCTTTGAGGCTGCCCTCATAAACTGCTTCTGGTATGCTGAGAGCGCCTCTACTTTATCCTCTGTTGTGTCATCGTATAGCTTGGGCATAACCCCCAGCGCGGTACAGGGGGGGTCGATCAGACAACGGTCAGCCTTTATCTCGGGGTGATCTTTGTCCAAGTACCGCCCATCCGCCACTACCAACCTCACATTTCTACATCCCAGTCGCGCCACAGTCTCCCGCGCCAAAGCCAGTTTTCGTTGATTTCGGTCGATGCCGAAGGCTATGCCCTCTCCACCCATAAGTTGACTTATGTGGGATAGTTTTCCCCCTGGAGAGCAGGTTAGGTCAACTACTGTTTCTCCAGGTTTGGGATCTAGAACTCGGCTTGTGACCATGGCTGGCAGTGACTGTAGATATATCAGTCCTTCCTTGAACTCGTGGCTCTCTCTTAGGCTTGGTATGTTGTAGGGGGGGTGGGTGACCTTGATCGCCAACCCCTTGCGCTGGGTGAGTATTTCAGTCTCACTCATCTTGGCTACCCCTGCCCCAACCTTGAAGCCACGGTTATCTACGATCATAACATTCTTCCCCCTCCGCAGCCCCCTACAGTTCAAGATGCCGGGAGCATAGATGTCTGCGCCGAGTAGGACTGACTCAGCGGTGAACTTGTCTACCCTCACCGTTTGGAGCTGGTTGGGGATTGGAAGTGGCCCCTCGATGGGGATGCGTACAGCCTCAGGGATGTCGGGGTGGCCAGATGCTTTGTATCCTGATCTGCGCAGTTGGTCAATGATCTGGGCTGGTTTTGCTTTCAGGGTGTTAACCCTTAGGTAGAAATATTTTCCAGGTGTGGTTAATGCTGAGGCAACCTCGCTGGCTCTTTTCCCATAGACCTCCTTAAGATGCCTTAGCACATCTGCGGAGAAGGTTTCTTCTGTGGGTGAAGTTCTTTCAGCTTCAGGCGTTCTAGAGGTCATCTCTTAAAGGAGGTCATATTTATGAGAGCCTTAACCTTGACATTGTCCAGCTTGCCACCGCCCCTCTTATCCGCGATGACAATCATTCCCACAGGTGTGACATTTTGCTCTTTGAAATATTTTATCACTGTTCTCAGAATAACACCTGTGCTGATGACATCGTTTACTAGTAGGATCTTCTTACCTTTCAACGGGTAAGAGTATGATGTAACTATTCCCGGGACTATCTGTTCGCCTTTTTCGTCGCGTCGGGGGAACCTTACCATAGTGAAGGGTTTGCCAAGTTCATTTGCCACCATGAGCCCCATTGGGCCTCCTGAAAGGTCTACACCCACAACAACATCGAACTTCTCGAACTCCTTTCTCTCCAAGGCTTCCTTGGCGAGGTCGGCTAGAGCCCATCCGAATAGGCTTAGCCGCCGTGAACTTGAGCCTACATTAGACCAGTCAATAGCGTAATCGGCGGGAAATTTAACCTCCTTCTTTCCCACTTCTCGTTGAAGAAGCCAGACTACTGTGTCAACTTGGATGTTTAACTCTTCAGCTATCTCCATATCACTGAGCCCTTTCGCTTTAAGTTTTTGAGCCTTTGCAACTAGGTCATCAACACATGACATATTACTCCACCTACTCCCTGAGAATAATTAACTGTCTAGTTCTCCGGTCTATTATTTAATGTATCGGGCTTTACTTTAATCCTTCTACCTATGGAGAGAACTTCTCACCTTTTTTGTTTTAGAGCAGATTTTCTAAGTGCCTTCCTTTTGACCTTGGTGCCGCATGTGGGGCAGAGTTCGCCGCGGAACCTTTTTGGCAGGGGTCTCCTACAACCTGGACAGTACCAGATCCACTTTATGTGGGTTTTTATACCGAAACGTGAGAGGTGGATGTAGTTTAGGCCTAGTTGTTCTGCCACGTTTTGAACTGCGAAGTCGTCGCTCACTATAGCTGGCTTGGAGCCATGCGCCCTCAACTCTAAAGCCAGAGCCAGAATGCTTGTATCAGCCTTTGAGAGCTTCATTCGATCTCCGCTAGCTGAGGAGGCCTCCTCCACCAACGTTAGGTAATTTTCAGCGGGAGAAGTGACTTCAAGCTTCCTTGTGTATAGCGCTGCTGAGTATTTCTCATTGAAGCGTTCTCCACCCAGCTCACTGACCACTTCAGGGGTTGTGAAGGTTTTCTGGTCAAGGGTTGAGGGATGTAGACCCATGATGAAGGCTGAGGTGTCAAAGATGTAAAGTTTCTCCATAGAGGCATCCTAACCGTTACTGCTGTAGGGTTTCTCCTTAGAAAAATTGTAA
>DAOVDL010000143.1 GCA_030669485.1 Candidatus Bathyarchaeota archaeon | reverse complement strand
ATGAACCTCTCTATCCAGCGCAGCTTGATACCATTTTGGCCCCACAGACCTCACAATCCTGCCTCCATCGATGTGGAACCTTGCGCCAAGCTCTTGAAGCCGCCCTGACGCCTTGGCCTCAACCTTGGTCAGTGGGTTCTCTCCCTTCGCTGCGTGGACCATGTCGTAGCAGTGGATCCAGCCTCCGCCCTTCCGGAGGCATCTGACGGCGTCGGGTAGGTACTCGTAGACCTTGGTGGGCAGGGGCATGAGAACCCTATCTACGGGTACATCCTTCAGGGTGGTTTCAAGTACATTTCGGGCGTCGCCTAGGATGGAGGTGACTCTGCCCCAGACTCTGTTCCTCGACGCGTTCTCTTCAAGATATTTGATGGCGGTGGGGTTGATGTCGATGGAGTAGACCCTTGCTGGTTGCGCCTTTTTGGCTATCACAACGGAGAAGCTTCCTACACCTGCGAACATGTTTACTATGATCTCTCCAGGTTGGACGAGCTTTGCAACCCTCGCCCTTTCGTAGTGGAGTCTGGGGGAGAAGTATGCCTGTGAGAGGTCGACCTTGAGGGCACACCCGTTCTCCCTATGGATGGTCTCGGTTCGATGTTCCCCTGCCACCCATTCTAGGGTCCGAACTCTCAGCTCCCCGCTTACGGGGCTCACCTGCCTCAGAACCACCTTAATGTTCTTGTTGGCGTTTAGCAGGGTATCTCCTATGGCTGCCGCCTTAGAGACCAGCGTCTGAGGGAGCTTCAGCAAGGCTATGTCACCTACGATCTCTAGGGATGATTGAAGCTGGGGGAGTTCCTCTGGGTTTAGAATCCCTTCCAGCTGGTGCTTGTAGCTTCTCCGCATCAAAGCTTCCTCCGAGTCTAGATACCTAACCTTTGATTGATGATTGGGCATTCTTGAAAAGGATCTTTACCGCATATTTGAACTAGAAATGGTGGGACCGGCCGGAATTGAACCGACGATGTCCGCCTTGCCGCCGGGTGACCGGCAGCCGTCTACGGGTTTCTCCCCAGCTCCAACTCTTCATCATTCCAGCTTGAAGCTGGTCTGTAAACCCATAGTTGAAAGTGAGCTGGAGCCCTTGGCTGCACCGAAACCCATGAGAGCTTCATGTAGCAGTCGTCGTACCTGGCTAGACTACGGTCCCACCACCAGTAGGTTTCCTGAACATCCAAATTAAGCTTTTCATCGAGTTTGCTTCTGGTTGGTTGGGGCGCAGGGAGGGGGGTGGATCCTTTGGTTGCCAGTGGTTACCTTTGCTGTCAATTTGTAACCTTTGGTTACAAGTTGGGATCTTCGGTGGTTGTTGAGTTTGATCGGTGGTGTGTGTTTCTGCTGGAGTGGGCTGGATGGTTTTAACCTGTTTTATTAGTGGGTTTAACTGGGCGGGTTTTTAGGGGGGTATCCACACTGTGGACAATAGTGGGCAAATGTGGTCAAGTGTGGACAAACGTGGATACCTCCTGAGGAGGTCGTGGCTGCTGGTCACCGATAGCAACATATCTCCCACTCTTCGAACAACCGCAACCCTGAACTCAACCCTGCATAACAGGTTTCCAGTATCTGAACCTGTAAATTTCAGAGGGATAGAAGACCATCATAATCCTAATGGATCACCACACAAACTCGGTCAACAAAGCATCCGAATAAAAAGCCTTTTAAATCTGGCATCCCATCCGTTTTGAGATCACTATGGGAAAAGTCTATGAAATTACTGTTCTACCGGGGGATGGCATAGGTCCGGAAGTTGTTGGAGCAGCCGAGAAGGTTCTTGACGCAGTTCAGAAAACCTCAGGTGGCTTTAGCCTCAAATGCGTTCATGGCGAGGCAGGCTACAGTTGCATCAGTAAATATGGGACCAATCTTCCCGCGGAGACATTGGAAATGTTGAAGCGGACCGATGCCTGTTTGAAGGGGCCGCTGACAACTCCAGAGGAGCCGGGTTCACCGATAAGCGCTGCAGTGAACATCAGGAGGACGTTTGACCTATACGCTAACATGAGGCCCTGTAAATCCCTGCCCAACATCTACTCCCTCAAGCCGAATATCGATTTGCTGATCGTTCGAGAGAACACTGAGGGTTTCTACTTTGCCAGAGAATTTGAGATAACCCCCGGTGAAGGTATAGCTATTAGAACCATTACTCGTAAGGCATGTGAGAGGATAACTCGTTTCGCTTTAAAACTTGCGATGAAGAGGCGGAAGCACCTGACCTACATCCATAAAGCTAACATCCTGAAGCTGACCGACGGCATCTTCAAGAAGGCTGTCCTAGATGTGGCTCAGGAGTATCCTGAGGTTTCTGTGGATGAGCAGAGAGTTGACGCCATGGGGATGCAGCTCGTAAAGAGACCTGAAGCTTTTGATGTGGCTGTTACGACCAATATGTTTGGGGACATTCTCTCAGATGTGGCCGCTCAGACAGTTGGTGGCCTAGGCTTCGCAGCTGGAGCTAACATCGGTGATACCTACGGTATGTTTGAGCCGGTTCACGGCTCTGCACCCAAGTATGCAGGGAAAGATAAGGTGAACCCGATAGCAACAATCTTCGCCGTGGGGATGATGCTGAACTATTTGGGTGAGGCTGAAGCCGCGGATACGGTGGAACAAGCTGTTCGAAGGGTTCTTGAGAAAGGGAAGACAAGAACTTACGACCTCGGTGGCTCCGCCAAGACCAGTGAAATGGCACAGGCTATAGTTGAGGAAATTCTGAGAAAGAGATTAACTAAAGACTAGGACTATAGGAGTGCTTTCTAAACTTTTACATTATTTAGAAATAAGCATAGCTCAGATCACCACTATCGAAATGTAGGTTCAAGAGACATGTCTTTTAGAGAGATACTCATCTATAGATTTCGCAGCTTTCCTTCCCTCACCTAAAGCGAGGATCACTGTTGCGCCGCCGCTTGTTGCATCACCACCCGCAGCTACACCCTCAATATTGGCCATCAGATTCTCATCAACCTTAATCCCGCCCCAAGGCTCGGTTTCCAGCTCAGGGGTCTTGCTTAAGAATAGCCTGTTGGGCCTAGTGCCAAGAGCATTCACAACCGTATCCAGCTTCATGGTGAACTCGGTGCCTTCAATCTTCTCGGGCCTAGGGCGACCGCTACTGTCGGGTTTCCCTAGGTTCATTCTAACAAGCTCGATCCCAGTAACCCATCCATCCTCGTTTCCAAGTATATTGGAGGGATTG
>DAOVDL010000082.1 GCA_030669485.1 Candidatus Bathyarchaeota archaeon | reverse complement strand
CCGGTATTACTCCTTGATACTTGGATATATCGTACCCAAGCTTATCAAACGATCCTCTGGGAGACAGAAAACTGTTTTGTAAGTCAATAATAATAAGGGCTGGCCGAATTTTATATGTCATGACACTAATGCTCTCCGCTTTCTAATAGGAAATATTAGTTATGTTTAAACTCGACTGTAGGTGCAACCAAGCGCAATAATATTTCATTATGTGGTCGGCGCCTTGGAAGATTTCTTCTATTTTCTTGTTAATTTGACTACTTTTATATAACTTAAGCACCATAAGCCCCCACCCTACGTGGAAGTCAAATAATGTATGCGTTGGCAGGGATAATAAGCAAGAATAGCGGTAATATCGCTCGACCTCTAATTTCAATGCTGCAAGTACAAAGCAACAGTGAAAAAGTTCCTTTTGGCTTAGCTGTTGAAGATAAGATTTTTAACGGTAAATTAAATGATCTCAACATCAAAGCGATTGACGGGAGTATAGGTTTAGGCTGTGCTCCACTAAGAAGGACCCAGCATGCCCCCATATACAGGGATTGCTCAGGTAAGCTGACTGTAATCTATGATGGGATAATATATGATTTTAAGGAGAAGCTTTCAAAAGAACATAAACTTGTAAAAACATCAGATGCAGACATAATAACGCATCTATTGGAAGAAAACTACAATGAAGATCTCGCCTTCGCAGCTAAGAAAACGATAAGCAACCTAGAAGGTGGATTCGCAGTAGCAGCAGCTGATGACAATAACGTAATTGCTGCAAGGGATCCAGTGGGTTTTAGAACATTATATTACGGAGAAGATGATAGCTTTTATGCTTTCGCCTCTTCAAAGAAGGCACTTTGGAGAATCGGAATTCCAAATGTTTTCAGGCTTCCTGCTGGAAGTGTAGTTCACATTAACAGGAGCCTATTAGATGTTTCCAAAATTTTTCCAAAAGAAAGATTTGGAGTCAACATCAACATAAAAGACAAGAATACCGCCATAAATCAATATCAAGAAGCATTATGTGCCGCCGTAGAAAAAATGTTAGAAGGCTTAAACAAAGCTGCCATTCTCCTCTCAGGTGGAGTTGACAGCTGCCTTTTAGCTAAGATTCTTATTGATAAAGCATCAAAATTGGACGTAGATCTGGTCGGGTATACTGTTGGTTTAGAAGGGTCTTCTGACCTTAAATTTGCTGAAGAATTTGCAAAACAGATCGGGTTACCTATAAAAGAAAAAACAGTAACAATAGATGACCTAGATAAAGCGCTGCCAAAAGTCATTGGCGCTGTAGAAGAAAGAGATTATGTTCAAATTGAAACCAGCCTAATACCATACATTGCCCTAGAGATGGTGGCTCAGGATTCAACAAAGGTGGTCTTCCTCGGCCAAGGTCCAGATGAGCTATGGGGTGGATATCCCTGGTATCCACGCCTCCTAAAAGAGTGGGGCTATGCAAAACTACATGAAGTAATGTGGGAAGACCTTATCAGAGGAGATGCAGAGACCTTGGCGAGAGAAAATAAAGTTGCTCGAATGTTCGACATTGAAGTTAGGTATCCATACTTAGATATAGATGTCATAAAAAACGCTATGAGTGTTGCACCCCAACTTAAGATAATTTCCGACAAAGATGCTCTCGGGAAACGCATACATCGTGCCTTAGCAAGGAAGCTGGGGGTGCCTGCTGCTACAGCGGAGCGGAAGAAAACTGCAGCGCAACATGGTTCAGGAATTCATCAGGTACTCTGCAAGTTAGCAAATAAACATGGCTTCAATGATAAACTGGTCGCTAAATTGAACTACTCTCCCACCAAAATTTCCAAAGAGAAACTAGGAAGCTCATCACGATACGGTTACAAATATGGAGATAAAGATATGTGGCTGATCCCCAGCTACATTCAGCTATACTTTGATCATATAGCCTACCGTGAAGGTTTGTTAAATGAACGTGAACGAACGAAGATTTCGACATCTCTTGGAGATGTTCAGCGTTTTGGCGAGGACGTTAAACAACTTCTGAATCGTTAACCTTCACTATTACTAAGAACCTAGCCGCCTGATAGATATTTCATCAACTTACAAAAATGTCTTTTGCTAAAATCTCTGGTTTTTCCTGAATTTTTCTGTGATTAGATTAAATATTTTCTCTTATTTTCCTCCATTGTATTTCGCTGAGTTAGTTTGGTCTCTGCCGCCTATGCGTGGCTGAGTGGAGCAACCCGAAAGTGCCTCACTGCAGAAGCCCTCAACCTTGAACGTCGTCGTATGCGGCTGGAGGCTTTCTACGGCCGGGAGAGGGGTGAGGTGGTGGCTCTTGGCGATTACTGGCTTCTAGGTATTTATCGGGGGGAGGTTATCCATGGTTCTACATATCTTCACTTAAATCGCAATGATGATGTTCAATAATGTCTTCGGTCTTGAACCCTTTCTTCATGGTGGAGCCCTTGTAGAGGAGGTAGTAGAGGTAGCAGTGGCTGTCTGATTCGGTGTAGGAATAGTATGGTTGGTTCGTGAACCTATTTACAAGCGTACCTACCGACTTCCACATTCATCTGCAGTTCAATGCGTATTTAACGGTTCAGCCAGCTCAAAGGTCAGATTCATCAAGAGATGGGCAATCTGTCTCTGGAACTTTGTCCACGATTGTCTACCATTACCCACGTTTGCCCACACTCACACCTGTTAACAATGTTCAACAATGTTCAACAATGTTCAACAATGTTGATACCCCCCCCCTCAAAACCCACCGAAGATTCCAGCTTGACAGCAAAGGTGACCACCGGTAACCAAAGGATCCACCCCCCCTCCACGCCCACCCAGATAAACCCCACCAAAACATCCCGCCATCTCAACAGAAATATACACCGCCGCACCGCGCAACAGTCAACCTCCAAGCTAAGAGTTTTTATAAAGGACAGCTCTATCTCTGAGGATGCCACCAACCCACATGTGAGGGTGAACCGGTAAGAATGGCGAAGCTCAAACTCATAATCTCAGACCCGAAGAAGGGCAAATCCCAAACCGTCGAGTTGGAGGGACCAAAGGTAACCCCCCTCATAGGACGACGCATAGGCGAGGTCATAGACGGCGCAACCGCAGGTCTCGCAGGTAAGAAACTTCAAATCTCCGGAGGCACAGACCAAGATGGCTTCCCGATGCGTGGAGACATCCACGGAGGCGTCAAAGCAAAAATCCTCCTAAGCAACGGCCCAGGCTTCCGCAGCAGTACTAGGGGAGAACGCAAGAGGAAGACTGTGAGAGGCAACACCATAACTGCGGAGACCGCGCAGTTAAACCTGAAAATTGTGGAAGGGTGATCAGCAGCCTTGTCTAAACCTGAACTTACAGTAGTGACGGATAAAGAGAACCCACTTCTCAGAAGACGTGAGGTAACCCTACACATCACACACAACCAAGCCTCAACCCCCACACGCTCCGATATCAGGCAACGCCTAACAGGAAAGTTCAACGTCGACCCTGAACTCGTCCAAATAACCAAAATGGAAACCAAGAGAAACACTTGGGTAACCGTCTGCTCAGCTTACATCTACTCCTCCAAGGAGGCAGCGCAGAGACTTACCCCCAAACACCTGGCTTCCAGAGATCTCCCAAAGGAGGAGAAAGAAAAGCTCAAGGCAGGTAAGAAGAAAGCTGGCAAACAGGCCAAGAAGTAACCCTTTCTCCCACCCTCTACTCAACCCTTTCTACTATCACTCCGAATGTACTCGGAGTAGCCACAGCCCCCACACGACCATCTAGCAGGACCCTGATGCTGGGCCATAACCTTACTACAGCGAGGACACCTTCGATTCTTGAAGGTGATGCTCCCAGTCTTATAATCACACTCATAACGAAGCCAAGCCCCCCTAGCCTTCTTCTTCTTAACAGGTTCATCCTTAACCTTTGAACCCTTAGCCTTGGCTTTCTCCTCAGCCTGCGGCTCAGCCGCTTCCTTCCCTTCATCAGGCTTACTCAACTTTCCATCTCCATCTCACCTATCAACTTCTTCACTTGACTTTTCACCCGCCGGTTGACTTTAACCACAACCACACCCTCATCAGGCTGACCATAGATGACCAAGGCGTTGAGAGGGGCATAAGCCACGGCGGCAAGGGTCAGCAGATCCTCTTCACCTCTAACACTTATATAAACCGTTCCTTCACTCCTCAACGCCTCCCTCACCACCCTCATAGCCTCATCAGTCAGAGTTCCCGCAGGATTCTCAACATCCATACACCTCACCGCGGGAATTTTTGGGAATGGAATCTTCACCCTTTTCGTCACACCATCATAAATGTAGACACCTGACCTGG
>DAOVDL010000003.1 GCA_030669485.1 Candidatus Bathyarchaeota archaeon | reverse complement strand
CAGTTCAGCCAGATGGCTCAGTCATCGTTGCCTCCGGCTTCACCGCGCCGGCTGCTGGGGTTATGAAGGGAATACCAGCTGAGGTGTTAGAGGGAAGCATACTCATCCTTCTCGCAACCCAGTATTTCCAGCCAGGGAGTTTACCTCAGCTGCCTGAAGAGGCTTCGATGTTGAGTGCAGAGCAGGTCACTGGGCTCTACCCCGCTTTGCCCTCCACCTTTCTCGTAACCATCTACAAGGGAGGAGTTGGAAATGAGAGCTCAGCTCGCATAGTTGCTTCAACACTCTCAGATCAGTTGGGGATGCAGTTCAGCAGCGGCATCTCAGTTGAGCAGGAGGTAGGGGAGGATGTGAACATCACCATCAGCTTATTCCTAGCAGGTGAGAGCTATGTTGAGGCTGAGAAGGTGCTTATGGACATGTTGGAGGGGGAGGAGGGCTTAGCCTCCTACGTTTACGATGTTTACAGGAGTGGAGTCTTCACCCCTGACGCGACATCTTGGAGTGCCAATGGTACAGCTATTGCTTTAGGTCTAGTTAACGGTGGGGAGGCACTTGAACTCTTTAGCGGGGTTTCAGAGCAGCCTAACCTCCCCGCAGAGGCGTTGGCTGGCCAACTCTTTGAGGAGAATAAGCTGACGCCCTTCCTCCTCCAAGTCTCCTTCTGGAAGCATGCCTACCACTCCTCCCCCCAAGAGCACACCTTCGACCTTGCAGAGTTTCTGAGAAACCCTGAGCCCATCACTGCCTCTCCGTCAGCCGATATCTCTCTCCTCCTCCTAAATGTCCCCTCGCTGGAGGGGCTGGGGGAAGGCTGGAATGTCCTTGGGGAGGGAACAGTTGTTAAGGCTCTGACTCCAGGTGAGACAATTTTGGAGGTCGCTGCCTCCTTCAACCAAACCTTCCCAGCTAGGTTGTTGGTGACGAAGTCAATGAATGTAACCCATGTAGCGGAGGGAGGGGCGGTGAGAGTTACAGTCGAGGTTTGGAACAATGACACAGACCCCGTCTACGATGTGGTGTTGGATGACTCCTCCACTCAGGGAGTCTATGCTTCAGCTGTGAATCTGACGGAGGATTCATACTCTGAGAGGTGGAATGTTTTGCGGGGTGGTGAGCGGGTAAACCACTCCTACACTTTAGCGTTAGACAACATCGGCGTGTATACACTGCCCTCAGCGCAGGTGGAATACGCCGCACACGATGAAACATATGTGGCCTCTTCGGGGGCGGCGGTGGTGAGGGTTGATCACCCTCCGGTTCTAGAGGTTTTCAAGCGGGGAGCAGTTCTCCTCTGGGGTATGGCTGCGATGTTTGCTGACGCAATTGTGCCTCCCTACGGAGCGGTTGTAGCTTCAGTTATCACCCTCCTAATTATTGTGGGGGTTGTAGCTTCGATAGTGCTCAGTTTCCGCAGGCCTAAGCCTGGGGGGAGCAAGGGCTAACTTCTCTGCCTTTGCCTTCCTGTGGTTTCCACAACTTAAGTGCGAGGTATGTGAGGAGGGCTGCCCAGCTTACTGTCCCAACGGTGATTATGCTGATGTTTATGATTTCGATGAAGACTGTTAAAGGCGGATTGAAGAGTTCGTAGGAGATGGATAAGACGGTGAGGTAGTAGTTGTGGAACCAATGCATGAGTATGGGTGCGGTAACGCCGTAGACGAGGTAGACAACCCCGAAGACAAAGCCTAACATAAAGGTCATAGTTAGCTTCCCCAACCCCCACCCTGACCCGGTGAGAACATGGGCGAAGGCGAAGGATGTTGCTGAGATTAGAACTATCCCCCACTCAGTCTGACTTATACCGCCCAGCCACCCCGCGTTCTCCACGGTTTTAAGCTTCAGCCGCTTCTTCGCTCCCTCAGGGTAGAGAAAGGCTAGGGCTGCAAGTCTACGCTGGTTGGAAGGGGTTTGAGCGCGTAGGTTGCTCCAACCGCGCCAAATTATGTAGGGGGCAACAACCGCGCCGATGGGGATGAGGCGGAAGCCTATCTCCTCGAATATGGCTGCGTAGGAGGCGGTGAAGAAGAGCATGTAGGGGTTAGGTATATCGATGCTTCCTGTGGGGATCCCCACGGATTCTTGGAGGCCTTGGAGAAGTATCTCCGCCACAAGGAGCATAGCGGTGATTATGGGGAAGGCGATGAGGTAGTTTTTGGAGAGGCTGTGGATGGTGGAGCTGGTGCTTTCTCTCACAGTTTTATGGAAGCTTTGGGCGGGGCCACTCCAAGCTACGAGTATGGCTATCCAGAAGACTGCCCAGAGGGCTAGGAAGAGAATGCCTATGTTTAGGGGGGTGGGAATTAGGACTGAGAAATTGAGGAAAAGGTAGACTGTGAGGCCGTGGATGAATTGGCTGGCTATCTCAGAACCTTCCATTGTGAAGAAGAAGAGGGATATGCCGAGGAGCATTGAGATGATGTAGGTGGCTAGGTAGAAGAGGGCTAACCCTATTAGCACCGCCACACCGAGCTTCTGCACGAGACTCAATGTGCTCAAGTGAGACCAGTCTTCCTAGAAGGCTTCAATGGTTGAGCATCGCTCACGGAGTTAAATGTTCTGCTATTTAACTCGATATATCCACCAGTAACATAAAGTATTACTGAAGAGCTTGAAATATTGTGTGTTGGAAAGGGATGGTATACTGTAAATCAGGAAGTTGGAAAGTAGGTTGGGGCATATTGTGTGGATGATTGCTGTGCATTCGGTTCAAGATGAACTGGTAAGGTGAGGGGATGTTTAAGGTGTGTAGTGGAGGCTGGGTATGATGGGGTCAAATCGAAAGTTGCATAATATTCCAGCGCCGTCGGACTCCAAGGGGAGAACTGGCAGATTTGAGGGATTATCGCTGGGAATTGTTGTAGGGCCATGTTCAACTATAGTGATACAAAGTGGGGTGATGGAGAGGCTTGTTAAAATGTTGGGCAGCCTTGGAGTTTCGGTTGACATAGAATGTGTTGGAGGTAAAGAGGCTGCCGTTGCCACCCTGCCCAGTGAAGCAATTATTGAGCTGGGTAGAAAAGGAATTGATATAGCAATCTTGTTGACTGCTGGAGAGAATGTTAAGAGAAGTTTGTATGTTGGCGAAGAGATTCTTGAAAACTCAACTTCGAAGAATCCACCTGACATGGCCCTCATCCAACTTTTAATTGTAAAGGAAAAGCTTGTTTCGGTTGTATCTTGGAGCAGTAGAATTGACCCACTTGCAAATATGCTTGCCCAGAAGTTGGGGGTGAAACTTCTTAGAAAAACATTGAAGATCCGAAGGTTTAGAGTAGAGGGCAACACCATGTATAGAGAAATACTGGGCGTGAAAAGTGGGGAAACGATCTACATTGATAGAGTTCTGTTGGCAAAGGCACTTTCTGACAAAATAACATTGGTAGAGCGGGGTGGAAGGCTAGTGGACATTATCGGGGCAAGATTTGATGATGCGGCTCTTAAACATATTGACCTACGTAAAGCCATAGTGAAGTCGATGTAACCTGAAATGTCTGTGAGATCACATTAGAAGGTTGGCGTTATCTCGTTGGCTGAAGAACTACCATTCAGGTCTGAAGCGGAGGAAGACTGGGATTTCAAGAAGGCAGATACACAGTACCTGACACATGGGTTACATCCTTATCCAGCTAGAATGGTACCTCAAATTGCGAGGAGACTGATAGACCGCTACGCCCCCAAGTCTGACCATAAAATCTTAGATCCCTTCTGCGGTTCGGGAGGGGTTTTGGTTGAAGCAGTTTTGGTTGAACGGAAAGCCTACGGCACCGACATCAACCCCCTAGCAATTCTGCTTGCAAAGGTGAAGACTAAGCCGCTTAAGATCAGCATCTTGGAAGAGAAGAGGGAGGAGCTGCTCCGAAAGATCGCAGGGGAGATTAACGCTGAGAAGTCAGTGAAGCTTCCTGAGGACGCTGAATTCCCCCACCTACTCTTCTGGTTTAAACCACATGTCGCAGGGGAGCTTGCTGTTATTGCGCAATGTATCCGGGAGATGGATGAAGCGGAGCTGGTTGACTATCGCCGTTTTTTCGAGGTATGCTTCTCCAGGGCAGTCATAAAGTCATCGAATATTGATGCAGAGGATAACCCGTACTTCATAAGGTCCATGAAGGGCAGTAAGCTTAGGGGGCATAACCCTGATGTGACAGGGATCTTCAGAAGACAGGTTGATGGCTCGGTAACTAGGATGAAGGATTTTCTTCATCACTGTAAGAACTATATTGAACCAGAGATCCATTTGCAGAACTCAGGAAGCCTTGAGGGCATGTTAGGTGATGATGAGATTCAGTTGGTGGTCACCTCTCCCCCCTACGGAGAGGAGAAGCGAACTATGGCTTACGCCTCCTTCTCGAAGCTATCCCTATACTGGTTGGGCTATGACCCTCGAGAACTCAGGGAAAACAGGAGGAGGGGGTTGGGGGGAGTGATCTCTGAGAAGGCGCCTCCTGAGCTGCCATCTGTAACATTGGAGAACACCCTAATCGAGGTGGGTGAGAAAGATCCTAAGGCTTCCCGGGAGGTTGCAGCGTTCTTCAGGGACTATTTAGAGGTTCTCAAGGAGTTGCATCGTGTGTTAAAGCGGGGAGGTTACGCCTGCATCGTTATAGGGAACCGTAATGTTCGGGGGGTGCCCATCCTGAACGATAAGATAACAGTAGAACTGGGAGAAGCGGCTGATCTGCGTAGAGAGAAGATGCTTTACCGTAACATTCCCCGGAAGGTTCTGCCGAGAAGTGACGGGCGCATCGAACTGATCAACTGTGAGAGTATCGTGATATTGAAGAATGAGTGAAGAGGATGAGCAGGCATACCAGCAAGATCAGGCTGGTCGTCAATCCATTTTTTGAGGTGCAACGCTTTATTTACGGTTATAAGGATTGGCGTAGTCAGGATGGGTGTAGGGAGTTAGTGGAGATTGGTTTGGAAGATTACTGAGGCGGAGAAGCGGCTGGATGAATTGAGAGTCCGATTGGAGAAGGATAAGGAGAACTTGGGGGCGAGCTACAGAGGCTTTAAGGAAGCAGCGGAGATGTACCAGAGGAAGGAGATAACGGCTTCAGAGTATGCACCCAAGTTCGCGCGAATGTTGGGTGTAACAGTTGTAACATTGCATGACTGCATTAACTTTATCTTGGAGACGGAGAGATGCCTCAAGGAACTGTCCGGAATCCTCGAAAAGGAATAAATTGACAGGTCCCTAGTTACCGGTCTCATGTAGGGAAACTGAGCGATATTCAGGTTAACTTCAATATTTCCATTCTACATTGACTTTATCCGGTTGCACACACACTTTCAGAAAGCTTAAGACAACTATTGCAAGCCAGAAAGGACAGAAGACAAAGTAGAAGAATAAGAACTCGAAGACGTTGAAGATGAACTCTAATTTCCTTGCCAAAAAGCCGTAGAGCACTGAGAAAGCTCCAAAGCTGGCGAGGGAGAATGTCGCATTCTTTACAAGCATAACACCGGTGAAGGTGAAGAGCATTGGGGGCAGTAGAATTCCGAACGTGGCCGTTGCGAGAAACATGTAACCAATTAAAAACTCGTAGTAGAAGGGTTCGGGAAGTAGGAGTAGTGCCATGAGAAGTAGGGAGGGGCAGCTTAGAAGTATCGCAGGTAGGATAAGTTTAGGAGAACGCGCAAAGCAAATCGCCAGCTCTTTATAGTACCCTCGGGTCCACAGGGCGAGGCCTAACCCCCACCTCCTCCTCTGCCTGTATAACTTCCCCCAGTCAGAGGGCACCTTAGTAGAAACATCAATTCCCCCAGCGAACTTGAATCTGTAGTCTTTGAGGAAGGCGCGGGTAGCTATGTCGAGGTCTTCAGAGAGAACTTGATGGAATCCGCCCAATTCCTCAAAGGCTTTTCTTCTGACTGCGAAGGCAGCGCCGTTGAATCCTACAGTCCTTCCCAAGAATTTGCAGAAAAGCCAGCTGACAACATTTGTGCATAGGTAGTCGTAGTGTGCAATTTTGGCGGCAAATGAATCTCTAATCGCCTTCTTCCTTATATCCAGTACCTCAGCGTCCTGCATCTCGTCAACAACTTTCTTTAAGAAACTTTTAGTGCCTCCGTTCAGCTGGAGATCGCTGTCGAGGAAGAGGAAGATTTCCCCTGAAGAGTGTTTAGCAGCCTCGTTTAGTGCGTTTGCCTTTCCTGTCCTATGCCTGTTGAGTATAAACCGAACCTTTTTCCCCATTCTTTTAACTACATCTAAGCATCTTTCAGTCGGTTCGTCTACAACTACAAAGATCTCTTTTGGTGAATAAGGATCGCTGGTTAGATCTTTCAGTAACGGTTCAAGTAGATCTGACTCTCGGTAAACAGGTATGAAGGCAGCTACCTTAGGGTTCACACTATACCTAGCTACTGGTGGAGACTGCCTTTCAGAGTCTTGAATACATACTGAACGGGTGACTTTATGCCGCCCTAGACTCAAATTTTTCCAACTCATTTTTCAGGAAGGATATATATTTGTTGACAATTCCACTTCGCGGCCCTGACGATAGTTCTGAGGCACTATCCCGTAGCTGTGTTGCCAAGGTAGCTAGCCTGTCTAAGGCATCCTCCGCCATCAACTTACCAGTCATACCCAGCCTCATCACGGTTCTCAGCCGCCTATCTATTTCATCATGTATTTCAGCGTATTCAGTTAGTGTCTTCCCACCCTTCGGAGTTATCCGTTGTTTACCGTCCTCTGTTTCCTCGATCAAGCCGCTTGCAAGCAATCGACCTAGAAGCGGGTATATTAGGCCGGGTGACGGTTTCCATGCTCCGTCACTCTGCTTCTCTGCTTCATCCATTATCCTCTTTCCAGTCATTGGGCCCTTCTCTTTCAATATGTGGAGTACATAGAACCTTGAGAAGCCGCGTGGGATGGCTGCGATTTTTTTTGTTTTTTTCATTTTAAATCATCTTTATCTCTAGAGATATCGCTAGTGATATATAACCTTGTCGACCGCCCACAAACCACGCAACCACGAACCACCACAGATACCACCCATCCCCCAAGGCAACAATACTGACAGGGCCACGCAGCCAACTTAAATATACACAAATTTAACTTAAATATAAATCCCACCCACACCGAAGACAGATACAACAGAAACATCAAGCAGAACAATGAATCCCAAAAATTGGAGAACAGGGGGAAGAGCAATCGCGCTAAAATACCAACACCACCCAGGATCAAGGAAACATTAATTTAAACTCCAACACAGAAGATAGCCATCAGGGCCGGTGGTCTAGTGGTATGATATCGCCTTTACGAGGCGATGGTCGCCGGTTCGAACCCGGCCCGGCCCACCATTCTGTTAAGGAACCTTGCCCCTCAGAATCCCTATTTTCATGAAATAAGCCTGAAACAGGATTATTTGGAATGCTACCGTTACAGCTATTGGCTGGGCCTCCAACTGAATTTTCGTTGGCAAAGTTACAGAATTCCGTAACCTAGTTACAGTTTTCCGTAACCAACCAGTTTTTAGTCTTCTCGTTGGCAAGCAACACAGGAAGAACGTTCCCCTTGAAGGTAGTCAGCTTCCATTTTCACCTATTTATGAAGTGTTAGTTCAAAAAAATTAATAAGAAACCTTGGGTAACACGGACCAGTGTGCATATGAATGATTTCTGTGGAGAAGTTGCGTGAAATTTCTTCCCTTATTGGAAAGCTTGAAGAATATTCTTTTGAGATAGGCCCTATTAGACCGCCAAGTGAAGGGGGAAGCAGCTCACTTCTCATAAGAGTTACCAGAAACTGTCCGTGGATGCTATGCACATTCTGTTATGGGACACTGTACAATAGAGAAAAGTTTCAGTTAAGGTCTGTTGAAGAAGTAATAAAGGATATAACAAATGTCAAGTCCATAGCTGACTTGTTAAAGGAGATCTCTCTGAAACTTGGGTATTGTGGAGAAATAAACCTAAAACTGGGAGAAATCATCCTTGAATACGATGCAACGCTGAGACATAACCCTTGCTTAATGAATGTTTTTGATTGGCTTTATTCAAGTGAAAAAAAAGTATTTTTACAAGATGCAGACAGCCTAATAATACCAACCAGAGACTTGGCTCGAATACTAAGTTACCTGAAAAGTCTTTTTCCACAAATAGAAAGAATAACCTCTTATGCTAGAGCAAAAACCCTCCTAAGAAAGAGCGCTGAAGAGTTGAGACAGCTGAGAAGGGTCGATCTTTCAAGGTTGCATGTTGGACTTGAAACCGGAGATGATGAACTCTTAAAGCTTGTCAATAAAGGAGTGACCTCGAAAGAACATATTGAGGTTGGTAGAAGAGTTATAGAAGCCAGAATAGAACTGTCCGAATATGTTATGCCTGGACTTGGCGGGAAATCGATGTCTAAACAACACGCATTAAACACAGCTGAGGTTCTGAACGAAATTAAACCCAATTATATTAGAATGAGAACTTTCGTTCCAGTATTAAACACACCCTTGTATGAGGAATATATTAAAGGAAAGCTTAAACTACTTTCACCTCATGAATGTTTAAGAGAGATCGACCTTCTTATTGAAAATTTAAATGTTATAGGCAGAGTTTGTTTTGACCATTTCAACAATCCCTCATTAAAAGATAATATTCCTATATTCAAACAGGGTTATGAAGGATACAAGTTTCCGGAAGAAAAGGATTTAGTTTTGAAAACCATAGATGAAGCCTTAAAGGTTGATGAGTCAAAGTTTAGGTGTACAGAAGAGTTAGTAGGAGCAATATTATAGGATACTGTGAGTTGCAACACAAGTTGCGACACAAACCATGTTCTAACCCCCACAGAAGGCATCCACATACCTATCTGGTACACCTAGCCTACCTCGCTCACAGCAGAACCACTCCCTCAGAGTCTTCGGGGTTACCTTAGGATATTTCACTCTCGCTCTTCTAAAGGGTTTGAACCCGATAGTCAGTTTCCTAGCATTGGAGAACAGCCTACCCTCGGGCTTGAGCCTCTAAATATTCCATTAAGACCGTTTTAGCCGCTTCATTAAAGAGGGAAACCTAGGTTCTCTTGGTAACGCTGTCAGCCTTAGGTTTGATCAGCCTCAACTCCATATCAAGTCACCAACGTCCAGTGTTAACACTTCATGTAGACGCAGCCCAGATGTAGCCAACATAAGGAACATAGCTCTATCTCTAAGACTATTCAGCTCGCTGTAAAACCTCCGCAATAAAGCCGTGTCGGGAACATATCTCGGTCTGAGGGGTGCCTGCGGAACCTTGAACGTGTTTGCAACATTCACACCCATGAACTTTCCGAAGAAGACCCGCAGGGTTCTCACGTAATGATCCTTCGCTTTATCTCTCTGCCTAAGAAAGCCACGTATATCCTCAGGTGTAATCAAACTTGGATGTATGCCTGTAGATTCTAGAAACCGGCGTAGGGTAAGGGAGCGTTCATAGACCGTTCTATCAGCCCGGTTTAGGTCAACCTTAAGGAAGACAGCAAACTCCTTCACAATCCTATCAATATCAATGGGTTTAAGGGAGGTATTGGAACCGTAGGTGCCAATTTTACGAGGCGATGGTCGCCGGTTCGAACCCGGCCCGGCCCACCATATTTCGGAAAAGAAGCTCATTTCGGGGTTTTCTTCAGTACTGCCTGCCTTACTATTTTCTGTAAGTCTTACGTTTTTCTGTAAGATCGGTGATAGCCATCTCGGTACAGAACCACCTGTCCGCTAGTGACGTAACCGAGTAAATACCAAGCGTATGGGAGGAAGCTTCAGATTATACCAAATGGTGTTACACTAAAAGGTATAATTAATTATCCAAAAAAGTATTATTCCGAAAAGTATAATTAGTTATACTCTAAGGTATTATACTTGATGGTATAATGTATAATCCGTTTAAATATGGAGAAATAGTGAGTGGAGAGGATTTCGCCGACCGACAGAAAGAGATTAAAGAACTCATGTTGGACCTTTCAGGTGGACAAAATATCATAATCTACTCCCAGAGACGTTTTGGCAAGACCTCTCTTATTTTAGAGGTGTTAAGGCGATTACGGACTAAAGGCATTTTGACGGCCCATGTGGACTTATTTCGGGCGACTTCGAAGAAAAGATTTATAGAAATTTTTGCAGATGCACTCGCTTCAGGAACTATGGGAAAAATAGAGGAAGCAATCAAAACCATTAAAGAAATTCTTCCTGCAATTGTCCCCAAAATCGTCGTAAAGTCAGAAGGGATGCCGGGCATAGAAGTTGAATTCGGAAAAAGGATGGATGCAGAAAGAGTTCTCGAAGGGTTATATGACACACCTCAGAGAATTGCTGAGAAAAAAGGTAAGATGCTGGTAATGGTTTTCGACGAATTTCAAGAAATTGGTAATCTAGATGGTGATGGGATTGAAAAAGAGATGAGATCAAAGTTTCAACATCATGATAGAGTTTCATATGTTTTTATGGGTAGTAAAAGACATTTGTTCGAAGAAATCTTCACTAACAAAAATAAGCCGCTTTACAATATAGGAAAACTTTACCCACTGAGAAAGATTCCTCATCATGAGTTTGCCGAGTTTATTTCTAAGAAATTTAAAGATACAGGTTTCAAAATCGAAGATAAGATCGTTTACAGAATTTTAGAAATTACAGATGGGCATCCTCATTATACGCAACAACTTTGTCATGAAATTTGGAACATCTGTTTACCCATGAAATTCATCAAGTTAGAGGATGTGGAAAAAGGAGTTAAGAAGGTTATGACTGGCCAATCGTATGCTTACGAAACTGTATGGGATCTACTTAGGGGTAAACAAAAATCGCTTCTATTGGGTCTAGCACTTGAAGGAGGCAAGAATGTTTTTTCCCAAAGTTTTATCGATCAATATGATCTAAGTTCTCCTTCCAACGTTCAAAAAGCAATAAAATCTTTAGAAAAAAAAGGTATTGTAGAACGTGAAAACACAGAATTTGAAATACCAGATATTTTCCTACGAGAGTGGCTTAAACAAAAATAGTTTACGGTCGAAGCTAGAAATCCTCCAATCTTTTCCTCCATTTCCTCTGTTATTGAAGCCATATATACTGCTTCATTATCTTTTCAATCCTTTCTCTGAACACTACTGATTCAGCCTAACACTCTCAACCCAGCTTTATCGTATATCTCCTTCAATCTCTCAGGCGAGAAGTCAGTGTAATGTCTAGCCAATACGGATCTAGGAACTCTGCCACAGAAAGCATCCACATATCTATCAGGAACTTCCAATCTACCCATCTCACTGCAGAACCATTCTCGGAGAATCTTAGGGGTAATGTATATACCTGTCTTCTTTACTGCTTCCCCGAAAATATGCTTCATTTTTGTCTAATGATCTTGGGCGAACCAACGCTTCGCATAGAGAAGTTCTTTATTTTTGCTCCCTTTTTTTCTACCAAGTCTTAGATTGCCTCTCTCACAGTTTAACGTGATAATATTATCTACTTGTGCAAAAGCTTTGGCAATTTGAATAAAAGGCATTATCATTTTGCTTGGTTCTATCTTTTCTCTTTTATCTGCAAATTTTTCAAGACTTTCTTTCGCATACCTTTCTATAGATTTGCCTATAATTAATTCGAAAATCTCGTCATATGAATAATACCTATCCTCTTGCATCGCATCTATAAATTCATCACATTCTATTACTTCTTCAATTTCTTTCCCATCTATAGGCAATCACATCGCCCCTAAGATAATTTTTACTATTTAATGCAGGTATACATCAGTAATAAAGAACGATCAGGTGTACCATGTCACATGTACATAACTGCAGATGTAACATTGAAGAAAATATCTTGCTATACAGTGCACACTAATACCATGACCTGCTCTATCAGAAATCGCCTTAAAACTTCTTTATCTCCTTCTCCGCCTTCTTGCGTTCGGTGATGTCTTGTAAGGTGTGCGTATCCAATTACGCTTCTGCATCGCGGAGGCTATAATAATAGAAAAAAGGCGTTTCATTTCCAACATTAGGGGAATCGTATCTATAATTTGGAAATAGGCTCACCGCGAAGTGAGCCTAAATATGCCCTTATCTCTTCACGAGTGATTCCACCCAATGGCTTATTGGCGCTTAACAGGAATCTCAGCAGGTAGATGGTGCGGTTTGTTAGGGTTCGAGGGCTAGCCTGCAAATCGACTCAGAAACTCTCTAAAATCGCTTAGCAAGGCATCAATTTCTGCGCGGGGGTGATAGGGGACTCGCCCCCTGTTTTACGAGGTGATGGTCGCCGGTTCGAACCCGGCCCGACTAGTCCTGGCAGTTAGACTAGAGGGTTTAACTATAATTCCCATTATAGCTAAGATGGCCTTAGCGTTCCAGAATTTTAAGGGCGATTGCTCCAGCTACGAGGGCTATTGTGAAGACTACGAATGCGCCTGTGGCAGCCATCA
Organism: Candidatus Bathyarchaeota archaeon; assembly: GCA_030669485.1. The sequence continues at coordinate 1,582 of DAOVDL010000003.1, read as the reverse complement.
ACAATACGGTTGAAGCCATAGCTTCACCTAAACAGATTAGCACTATGCTTATCGACCAAGGTACCAGTAGTACTGCAAGCTTGCTAGCCTTTGGTAAAGATTGTCTTTTTCGCTTAACCGCGTAGAGAACTCCCGTCGTAAGGGGCATGAAGTATACTGCTCCGATCAGCGAGCTGGCCACAAGCCCTGTCAGAACTATTCCCAGCTCTGAAGAGAAGCTGAAAACCGAGTTAACCACAGTCGAAACGTGGAGAATGCCGAGCAAAGGCGAGATTAACACCCTTCCGACTGCCTGTAAGGGTTCGCTTTGCCATATTTGGCTGGCTATGGCGGGGCTCCAGCTGTAGTAGAACTGGTTGAACACTGTCATGAAGCTGGTTCCCGCGAAGGTGGAGTAGACCGTTTCCTCCCTGAATGTTCGGAGGAACTGCACCTCCGGAGCCAGCTCAGAACCATACGTCGATGTCGCTATTATACAGCCTTTGTCAACCTTCTCCGCTTCTTCAGGAGCAGGTGTAATCTCTTCCTCTTTTTCAGGGGTCGGTGTGGATGTTATTGTTGGACTTGGTGTGGGCGTTGCTTCTGTTATAGGTAGTGGCGTTGGACCCTCCCACCACTTAACTATCTTGTCTGGATCTATCGATACAGGATCCGAAGGCACCTCGCCAGGCTTCACAACCGAGGTCTGGTACTCCCTCACCTCCACTGTCTTCCTCAGGTTCAGGTCTGAAAACTCGACGACACCCCCCAAAACTATTAAGGTGGTGGTACCGTCCTCCGCCACATCTACAGCAAATTCGGTACCACGGACTGTAAACGCTGCCTGTGGAGTGTAAAATTCCATGTGGAACGTTCTTCGATCGATTTTGAACCAGGCTTTGCCCCATAATTCAAATTCCCAATTTTTTTCTCCCCATCCTATTTGCCGAATTTTTATCTCACTGCCATCTTCAATCAAGAGAATTGTTTTCTCTTCAGGGGCGGCTATCTCAACTCGTGCCCCAACAGCAGTAAGTATTGTGTCCCCCTCCTGAAGCATAAGGTATTTTTCATGCAGTACCTCCCCCATCGTTAGGAACAGCTCTTCTCCATTCCTTCTAATGGTTACAGCTCCAGAATCGGTTTTTCCAACCATGAAGATCCCCCATGTGGGATACAGAACCGAGGTGATCTCTCCTTCAGCACTCACGGTATACTCTTCTGCTTGGTAACTGGTGGATAATGCCAAAGTTTTACTCTCCAGCTCAGTCATCTCCACATACGCGAGATTTTCAAATAACCAGAGCACACCCGTTTGCCACTTACCCACCCATTTATCCGGTTCACCCTCCTCTGGATAGAAAGTTAGGGATGCTGTTATGGGAGGCTCATCATGTGGGTAGATTGTGAGTTGAGGTGGATCTATGGAGATGGCGCCTGTGATTTCAACTGTATATTCCGTGGGGCTTATCTGCATGGTAGCGCCGATATTCGGGTCAATATGGGCATAGTGTGGCTGTTGAAGTATGACCTTGGCTTTCCCGATAAGAGGAGCAGAATTATTGCTTCCAACATCTTGCACGGTGAAATCCAGCTTAACTTC
>DAOVDL010000099.1 GCA_030669485.1 Candidatus Bathyarchaeota archaeon | reverse complement strand
GGCTCACTACACCTCACCCCCAGGCGACGAGGCCCGCATACCCCCCTCATCCATCGTCAAGATTGATTTAGGTGTCCACATCGACGGGTACATCTCTGACACCGCTGCAACCGTCTGTTTCAACTATGAGTATATGGCGTTGAAGCAGGCTACGGATGAGGCGTTGGAGGCGGCGTTGAAGCTTGTTCAGGCGGGGGCTAGAGTTTCAGAGATCGGAGCCACCGTTCAGGGTGTTATCGAGAGGTATGGACTTAAACCTGTTCGAAACCTTATGGGGCATGGTCTGGGGCGCTACCAGATCCACATCCCCGGTAGAAGCATACCCAGTGTAAAGACGTTGGCTGGCTACAGGTTGGAGGAGGGGGAGCTTTACGCCATCGAGCCTTTCGCCACCACTAAGGAGGGGGAAGGGCAGATAACTGGGGGTAAGGAGGCGTACATCTTCAGGGTGGTTAAGGCGAAGCTGCCGAAGGATAGGGCTGAGAGGCGGCTGATGGAGGCTATTAGAAGCAACTTCAGATCCCTCCCCTTCTCCCTGCGGGGGGCAGCTGCGCTTTCGGAGGCAGAGAGCTTTCAAGCAGTGTTTAAAAGGCTGGTTAAGGCGCGGTATATTGCGGGGTATGAGGTTCTGGTTGAGGCTGGGCGGCAGCCGGTCTCTCAGACGGAGCACACGGTTCTGGTGAAGAGGGGAGGCTGCGAGGTTACGACGCTTTAGAATGGGAGTTTGAAGCCTTTCTTTATTTCAGCCTCGGGGTATATCTCTTCAATTATGATGGAGCCTCCGCAGCTTGGGCATTTCCCCTCAGGTTTGGGGATGTAATCTCCCAGCTGGAAGTCTCTTATCTTCTTGAACGCACATTTTGTGCATTGTAGCATTGTAAAAGTTTTTCTGGGCTGAGGAACGGACATTCTGCCCATTGCCCTGAATAGGATTAGAATTATGAAGAGGATGCCTATTCCACCCAGCATTGAATAGGAGAGAATATTCTCTGTGGTGCTGACTGTTGGGCTGAATATACTGCTGAGTAGGATGACTATTGCAAGTACTGCCACCACTATGAGCATTATCACGTTGACAGTGGATCTCGGCTTAGTTTTAGCTGCTGTGTCCTTCTCGCTCATCGCTTAACTCGCCTTCTGGCCTACGCCTATGGTGTTGCCTATTCCCGCTATTAACACGGAGCTGCCTTCCTTAGTGTTCTCTTTGATTATACGTTTCACTCGTTCAAGCGCCTTGTCTACGCCTGTGTAGATCTCCTTCTTCATTGGAGCTATGGCCTCCTTGATTGACTGTTTCACTATGACTGCGAAGACTGGGATCTTACGTTCCGTTGCAACCTCCTCGATTTTGAAGCGCTCGGTTCCTACGCCCCCTATGGCTGCTCCGATGCCCTCAGAGACATCCCCCGTGTTCTCTCCCTCCAATTTGAGGGCGGCATCAACCATTATCACCAGTGAGAAGGGTTCGGTATGGGTGTCTATGATGGTCTTTAAGGCGTCACCTGGCTTGCCTACGTTTCCACCTGGCCCCTCAGCCTTCAGAATGGTGACTTTTCGGCCTTCGAGGGCGGTTTCAGCCATGACCATGTCCTTCTCTATCTTCTTGAACTCCGTGTTGCGCATAAGTTTGTTCACGAGGAGGGGGCCTGCGCCGTCGCCTATGGGTTGGCCTTTTGAGAAGGCTTGTATGGCTCCGTTGTAGGCTTGAGCTATATCCATGATCATGGGTAGGATCATCTGCAGTTGGGCTGTGATTATGTATGAGCGGGTTCGCTTTGCGTAGAGGTAGTAGTGGCGAACTATGCGGTATAAGAGGTTGAGATCCATTGCTGCTTCCATCAGGTTCTCAAGGTTGTTCACTTTAGATTCGTCGGCTTTGGGGGCTATCCGCCTAACCTCCTCCTTCATAGACATGTCCCTGACATCGAGAAGATGGTCGAACTTCGGCACTATTCCAGCGGGATCCATGTCTACGGGTTGGATGAAGAAGCGTTCTAAGAATTGGTCCACCCTAGCTGTTGGGTCACCCTCAGGTTTACCCTGCTCCTTAACAGTCTTTATCGTGGTTGTACGGGCTTGATCCTTCATATAGCCGAGCTTACGTAGAGACCCCTCGATCGCCCTGTTCCACATCGCTACCTGCATACGTTGACCATAAAACATCCAGACGAAGATGAAGACGAAGAAGAGCGCCTGGAATATCCAAGAGTAGGGGCCTGCCTCTCCACCGAAAAGAGTTGAACCTAGTAATGACATTGGCTGTACCATCTAACCTAATTATCCGTTATCAAGAACAGATAGGTCTCACTATAAAACTTTGCTCTCAAACCTCGTTGAAGTTGGAAAGGTATGAGCGAACAATTGGGGGGTCAACTATGAACAGTTACCTTTCATGCCCCTTATCCCCCCGCATTCTAAAGATTTCTCCGAAGGACAGCCCCAACCATACGACACCTAAGCCCCCCAGACCTATTATGATGATTAGGTCGATGATGTGGAGGGTGACGCCCATGGCGAGCAGCAGGTCGACTTGTGTTAAGCCCAGTCCAAGGAAGATTAGAACCCAGTATGCTTCATAGGTGCCCATGTAGCCAGGTGGAGCTGGGATGATGAATGTGAACCATGTGATAAGTGTTCCGAGGAAGATCACAGTTAGGGGTGCAGGGTAGTTGAAGGCATTGAAGAGGAACAATACCCCTAGGAGTTGGAGTAGCAATGCGGCGGAGGTGGCTGTAAGGGTTTTCAAGAGAAGTTCTGGGCTTTGGCTTACTGCCCGCCCACCTTTGATGAGGTTTCTCGTTACGCTGAGTATCTTATCCCTTCTCGTGGACAGGAAGGATATCGCGTTTAGGATGCGGTTCAGAAGCCCTATCAGGGTGGCCTCTCTCTTCGCCCCCACAATTATAACTGTGAGGAATATCGCTAGGAGGATCACCACAGCCTTGAAGGCATCTAGGAACCATTGGGGGACGTTCGTGCCTACGGGTTGGATTAGCAGCAGCACCAGTCCTAGGGTGACTACGCCCAACATGTCTAGGGTGCGCTCGGCAATAATGGATGAGAAGCTTCCAGCGAAGCTAAGCTTCTCCTTACCGCACAGGATGTAGGCGCGGATGAGTTCCCCGATCCCTATGGGGATGAGGGTGTTAACCAAGAAGCCTACCGAGGTCGACCAGAACGTGTTCGTCACCCTGACATCCCCCTTCACAGGGGTTAGGAGAAGTTTCCAACGCCAAGCCCTAATCAGGCAGGTGGGGAAGGCCATCGCTGCACATAAAATCAGCCACAACGGTGAGGCTTGACCCATGGCGGCTAAAAGCTTATCGACCCCCACATACCAGAGCATCCCCGCGAATAGCAGAGCACCCGCGGTGGAGGAGACGACAAGTCTAACCCTGCTTCTGTTCCTCTCCTTCATCTGCTTCTGTCTTCCCCCTAACTACGATGGACTGGCTGCGGATATGTAGCCTAGAAGGCTTATGAGTGATTAGCCTAAACTGTAACAATTAGTGTCTTCAAATATGTAAATAAAGAATTTGCATCAACTGCTGGTACAGCATACACCTGCCAGTATGAGGACAGCGGCATTGGAATACGTGATTGAAGCAGAAAACCTGAGAAAGCAGTTCAACGGCTTCGTGGCAGTGGGATAAAGTTTTTATCTCAATCTGCCTCTACCTTTGAGCACTGGGGTTCACGGCCATAGCCTACGGGGTAAGACCCGATCCCATTCGAACTCGGAAGTGAATCCTGCAGGCGCCGTCTAGTACTGCTCTCCGCAAGGGGGCGGGAAAGGATGGTGCTGTGAACCCCACCCATTTACCGTGAACCTAGACGATTTTAGAAGCCTTAAACTGCCAAGCTATACTGCAAAATGCTCCAAAAATTCACCTACACACCTTTAGACACTATTACG
>DAOVDL010000158.1 GCA_030669485.1 Candidatus Bathyarchaeota archaeon | reverse complement strand
TCTTGAAAACAGAAATCTTAATTCTATTCCATGTTAGAAGGTTGGTAGAATGTCGGTTTCAACCTACTCTAAGCCAAGCGTCGCAGAGGCTACCCTACTTCTAAAGAACGCTTTATCTAACCATCAACTGGTTGTGATCATTGGAAATTGCCGGGTGGAGTATGAGGGCAGAGCGTCCTCCACCTTGGAGCCGGGAGATCGGCTGGTGGTCATAAAGGCTGATGGCTCCGTTTTAGTTCATCGACCCACGGGTTACGAACCTGTTAACTGGATGCCAGGGCGGTATAACAGTTCCTCCAAATCACAGAAGCAGGCGGGATGCGTCTTCCAAGTTAAAATCACTGAAGGCGAAGAACTTGAGGTTCGAGCGGCAAGGCTTCAACCCCAAGAGGTTCTCAACATATACTTCACCAAGGTCTCCCTGTTAACGGTCTCAAGCCTCATAGATGATGGTGCGTTCTCCCTCTACGTCACCGAGTACGATATGAAGCGAGCAATTCTGACCGAGCCACATCTAATTGAGAAGGGATTCCGCCCTCTAACAGCGGAGAAGGATATCGGTAAATCCGGCTTCATAGATGTCTTCGGTGAGGATGCGAGGGGGGCTTTCCTAATAGTTGAGATCAAACGAGTGCCCGCTGGGAAGGATGCTGTTCTTCAGTTGGACAGGTACGTCACAGCCCTTCGGGGGAGGGTGAACCGCCCTATTCGCGGCATGATAGCAGCACCGGCTCTCCGGAAAGAGGCTCAACCCCTACTAGCTGGGAGGAAGCTTGAATTTAGATGCCTTCCACTAAAAAAATGTTACGAGGTTCTCAGATGGGAAAGAACAAAAAAGCTCAGCGACTTTTTAGGCTGAAGGCTGTGGAGCGCAGTTCCCCTGAGAGAGGGGGAGCACGCAGGTGGGCGGTTAAGAGGGATGTGAAGAGGTTCTATGATGGGACCGCGAGATCTTACGATGATCTCTACCATGAGGAGCAGACTGGAAAGTACAGGTGGGCCTCAGAGGTGAGGCGCTCTCCTTGGCTCGGTAAGATCTTGGACGTAGGCTGTGGCACTGGTCTCTTTTCAGAGTCTATAAAAGACCGTGGAGGGGAGGGGTGTATGGTTTTCGGGGTCGATATTTCTCTGAGGTTGGTGCAGGTGGCGAGGCGGAGGCTGAGGGGGCAAGCTTCCTTTCTGATCTGTGCAGACGCAGACTTTCTTCCCTTTCCAGGCAGAACCTTTGACGCAGCTGTTGCCTTCACCCTCCTCCAGAATGTTCCAGATGCAAAGGTGGTTCTGGGGGAGGTTAGAAGGGTCTTAAGGCCGGGTGGGGCCTTGGTGGTTACGTACCTTAAGGAGAAGATTACCTTAACCGGGTTAGAGCGGCTTCTCAGGCAGGCTGGTGTTGGGGGGGAGTTCTTAAGCTGTATTGTGGGCAATGAGCACATCCTTGTGGCTGAGGGCGGGAATTAAGGAAGCAACCAGCTTGAGCTCTCAGATTCTAAGATGTATCCACCGCCTCACTAGATCAAAGTATAAAACATGGGTTCACCTACTAGATGGGAAGAAAAAATGTAACGGCGGTGTTTTTCAGTGGAGGCAGCGCTCCAGTTCGGCATCGGCTTCATCATAGCTTTCTCAGGTGTTCTGATACCTGGCCCCCTCCTAGTTTACATAATCTCAGGAACAATGAAGCGCGGTGCCAAGGTTGGAACCCTAGCCGCCGGGGGGCACTGTCTCTTCGAAGCTGCGATAATTTCACTCATCCTCCTAGGTTTAGGCCTCATACTTCAAACCCCGATCTCCCAGACAATTATAGGGTCTGTGGGCGGGGTTCTGCTGTTGATCTATGGGGTGATGGAGATCTCCAAAGTTCGAAACAGCAAGGCGTTCAACCTCAACGTGACGGAGGTGAAGCACGGCTCTCTTCTCGGAGGCGTAATCTTCAGCTCCATACTGAACCCCAGTGTTATACTCTGGTGGTCAACCATCGGTGTGGCAATGCTTCTTGAAGCCTTCTTGGTTGCAGCTTTGATCGGGGCTATCTTCTGGTCTCTAGGCCACTTCACCGCTGACATCCTCTTCTACTCCTTGATCTCCCACCTAACCTGGAGGGGTAAGAATGTCGTGGGCTCCCAGCTCTACCGAAAGATCATGGCTGGATGTGGGGGGGTGCTTATTCTCTTCGGCATCTACTTCATCGTGAAATATGTAGTTCCGTTGATCGTTTAGCCACCTCTACATGTCTAGCAAAGGAGAAATAGTGGTTAGAATACTCTAACTGTGGGTTATAATATGCCATGTTTCATAGCCATGGCTGCAATACTGGGATTAAAGTTATCTCAGGATGTTGGCTTTTCAGAGTGGCTTGAAGAGAAACTGAAGGAAAAGCTCAAGGCCAGATCCCATGGGGACCTGAAGAAGAAGCTTGATGAAGCCTATCGGGAGGATCCCTATGAATTGAAGCTGCTGTTTCAGATGTTGATAGCTGAATATAGGAAGCCGAAGAACTTCAGGCCGAAAATGAAACGTGGAAAGAGAAAAAGCATAGAGGTATCTGGCGTTGTATAAAACCTGTCGTATTCAGGGTTTCAGTCGGTAGGGAAAAGCTATCTTTTGAGGGTCTAAGCTTCTGTCGAGCACTCGCTCCATTCTGAAGCCTTCAAGCCGTTGGATGACTGTTTCGCAGAAGATCGTTACCACGCCTTCTATCAGATGCCCTGCCTTCAGGTTCAAGTCGTTACCAGCTACTATGTGGAGATGTACTTTGGGCTTGCCGTCGATGTTTGTTAAATTTCCGTTCCCTGTGATCTCAAAGTGATCCCTGAACCTTTCCCTACACCCCTCTCTGAATACGAG
>DAOVDL010000029.1 GCA_030669485.1 Candidatus Bathyarchaeota archaeon | reverse complement strand
GCAAGGGTCTCAGACTCTATCTTGAAGACAGGAATCGACAACTCATAACGTCCCCTATATTCAATCTTGCCCAATAGATGACTTCATGGGTCTCCCTTAAAAAAGCGTACACATCCATCTACAACTTCAGTACACACCATGTGAAACATAGACGCGAATTGACTCTCTATTTCCCTCATCATCCGGCTTATGTTTTGACATGCGGAACTTAACTACTATGGGCGCTACTAGGATGCTTCCAAAGAAATTACTTGCCATATCCCAAACATCGCAAAACCGGGTGGGAACAAAGGCTTGGTGCAATTCATCCGTTATACCGTAAGCTGAGGCTATTAGAACTGCTAGGATGAATATAGAAAAAGGAGATGATACGCCTCTCCCTCTGTTTATCAGCCACAAAGATAACAACAAACTCAGTATGAAATATTCCGCCATATGTTTTATCACACTGGAAACTGTTGGAAAAATAGGAAATTCCAGAAGCACATGTTCTTGTGGTAACGAAGAAAGAGCGAAAATCGCTATCATATAGGCAACGACTGCAGCGGGGTAGATTAAAGACTTCTTCATAGTGACGACCTAGACTGTTACATCTTGTAGATAAAGATTAAAAATTTTATACTAAATAGTTTCATTCCCCTCTAAACTTAAATCAGGGCCATCCGCCAGTTAGACTGTTGTTCAATGCTCACAGCTCAACAACATTCAAATCAACGGTACACATCCAAGCCTCTCTGCCTCTACTGTAAAGGCAAAAGAATGCTTTGCGGGAAGCTTCACTGCCCCATAATAGTGAAAGCCAGAAGTTTAGCCAAGCATAGCCACGTCTACAACCTTGAGAAGCTTGAAGGCTCCTCGCCGCCCAGCGTCTTCGTTGGCCGTATTGGCTACCCAAAGGTCTACATAGGACCCATGTTACCGCCATACCACGGAGACACCACCATACTTGATGAACCAGAGGCATGGATAGGTCGACCCATCGATGAGATAGTGGACTTCCGTTATTCCCTTATTCGCGGCAAGACTGCCGTAAACATAAATGAGCCACAGCGAAGTGGACGGCTACTAGATCTACTCCAAGAGGTGGCAATGAGCACTAGGTCAGTTGACTCTGAGGCATCCTTCACTCATAAGCCAAGGGATAATCTATCTGTTGACGACATTTCACAACCCTTCGGGCCTTCTGCACCCCTAAAATCCTTCAGAGCCTCGGCAGGAAGTGCCGACCGTAACATAGAGCGATGCTTCTACGATCACAGCCTCAAAGCTGACCAAGCTGCCCTAGATCTCCACCGGAGAGGGGTTCCAGTTTCAAAGATCCAACGCTCCTTCTGTCTAGGAATGTTCGGTGAACTTCCACGGAGGAAACTTGTCCCCACTCGTTGGGGCATAACCGCCGTTGATAACTCAATCTCCCTCACCCTTCTACGAGAGGTGAAGCAGTACGAACCCCTCGACAGTTACCGGACATATTTTTTCAAGAATCTGGATAACATCTTCCTAGCAGTCTTTATGCCTAGCCGCTGGAGCTTCGAGTGGATAGAAGCGTGGTTTCCAGGAACAGTTTGGAACTCCAACGGAGTTTCCCCTCAACTCATGGGCGACTATGAGGGCTCTAAGGAGCGAACGACCTATGCTGAGGTCGGCGGCTGCTATTACTCTGCAAGGCTTGCCGCCGCAGAGAAGCTGACCTCAGAGCAACATCAGGCATCAGTGCTGATTCTCAGGGAGATCCATAAAGGCTACATAATGCCAGTTGGCGTCTGGAATGTCCGTGAGAGTGTGAGAGCTGCCTTAGGAACCAAGCCCAAAGAATTTAACTCCCTGCAGGAGACCCTGAACTACGCCATGAGCAAGCTGACCATTCCTCTAAACCGCTGGATTCAAAACAGTCAGACGCTTCAAGAGACCCTTCTTCAGAGGAGGATAACTGACTTCTTGGGGGCGGATAAGAAGTGACTATTCTCAGAGAATATACAACCTGCAAGACTGCTCTCTCACCCAGCAGGCTTCCAGGATTAGACTATGCCCTCAACCCTTACAGTGGCTGCGAACATGGCTGTCTCTACTGCTACTCCCGAAGCATGCTACGAGACAACAGCATGACCGATAGGTGGGGAAGCTTCGTTAAAGCTAAGAGGAACATAGCTGAGAGGTTGAGCAGAGAGCTCCGTCGAGTCTCCCGTGGAATCGTGGGTGTTAGCACGGTCACCGACCCCTACCAGCCTTATGAGTCAGATCTACAGCTGACCCGCCGATGCCTAGAACTCCTGTCCGCCCACAGGTTCCCCGTTTCGATACAGACTAAATCCTCGCTTGTGCTGAGAGACATAGACCTAATACAGCGGGGCCGCTTCGATGTCGGCTTAACCATAACAACCCTTGACGACAACTTGGCGAAGAGTTTGGAGCCCAAGGCATCACCCCCAGAAGCAAGGGTTCAAGCACTGGAGGAACTGGCTGAGATAGGCGTCGATACATGGCTCTTCCTAGGACCTATAATCCCCTATGTGAACGACGGAGAAGATAGCCTTAGAGAAATTGTAACAATAGCGAAGCACACAGGAAGCTTACTGCTCTTTGACCTTCTGAACCTCAAACCAGGTGTATTGAGGTCACTCACTCCCTTCCTTGAACATAAAGCTCCCGATCTCTCCAAGAAGCTTCCCAATCTACTTGGCCTCAAATCCAAATATCGGGAAAGAAAATCTGCAGCTATCCAGAATATATGTCGTGAGCTTGACGTCAAATGTGAACCAGCCTTCTCTGGAAAGATAAATGCTGTAGAACCTGAGGCAAGCCCACTTGGATACGTCTCTCAGACGCTTCTCAGCCCTGTTGACCGCTATAGCCGCTAGATACAGAAAATTCAAATACTCTCATGTATTCTTGGGATAAGTATAGTTTACCCTGTTGAGGTTAGGAGAGACGTAGAAAAACAGTTCACAGGTGTCCTTATGCCAGGAGAATTTGCAGCCAGAAAAATGAAGAAGACAAGGCAGAAGTTTAGGTGGTCTGATCGCTACTACCGACGTAGAGTGTTGAGGCTAGATATAAAGTCTGATCCCCTTCAGGGGGCCCCTCAAGGGCGGGGGATAGTCTTAGAGAAGGTTGGGATCGAGAGCAGGCAGCCTAACAGCGCGGTGAGGAAAAGTGTCCGGGTGCAGCTCATCAAGAACGGTAAGGTGGTCACAGCATTTCTTCCCGGAGATGGCGCCTTGAACTTCGTAGATGAACATGATGAAGTTACGATCGGCGGCATCGGAGGACCAAGGGGGAAAGCGTATGGCGATCTCCCCGGTGTTCGGTATCAAGTTATGGGTTTGAATAGTGTCGCCTTGAAGGAGCTAATCTACGGCAGAAAACAGAAACCTACCCGGTAATCTATTCCTCATCTTACCGGGATGATAGTGCTATTCGCTCCTGTTCATCCTTCTTCGAAACTGCGTAACTCTTGTTGTCACGGTTAGCTGCAAGTATAACTTCGTCTGCTAAACATTCATCCACAGTCTTTGGGTTGCTCCAAGCCGCCTTCCTAGATCCATCTGATAAGAATCGAAGGGCCAGATCCACTCTCCTCTGAGGAGCCAGGTCAACTGCCACATGATATACTATACCACCGTAGCTGATTCGTGTGGTATCCTCACAGGGAGCAGAGTTCTCAACCGCTCGGGCAAGAACCTCGATAGGGTTCTTTCCTGTCCGCAGATGAATTATCTCAAAGGCATTCTTAACTATCTGGTAAGCCTTGGCCTTCTTACCAGCGTTCTTACCAGGCCGCATAAGCTGATTGGTAAGTCGCTCTACGATAGATACATCTGACTTCTTAAACTTCTGATATTCATGTCTCCCACCTGTATGAAGAGAAAACACCGGTTTGAGGCAAATGTAGTTGGCAAGACCAGGGCCCTCTACCTTTATGTCTTTGAAGCTCCATTTCCCAAATAGTTTTATTTCAGATATCTCACTTTTCTCGGTCAACCGCTCACCCTAAACCATGAAACCATCCAAACATTTTCAGCCTATGATTTAAACATTTACCGTCATCCACCTGCTAAAAATCTAACAGATTGAATGCCTTAAAAAACATATAAAACCTGCAGAGTACCTTACAGAATAGTGTATCTTCAAATTTTGATTTATGGTGGCGAATAATGGAGTATACAGAACCGCCAAAGCGGGGGACACACCTATCCTTCGCTGCACTAGTGATAGTGATAATACTGGCAGGTTCCTTAGCATGCTTCTGCTTCACCTCTCAATCACAACTAAACCTCTTACAGGAAAAATACAGCAACCTAGAATCACAATACAGCGCCCTTCTGTCGGAGTATACCCATATACACACTCAAATTTCTGAGTTGCAAAATCAGATCGAAATCCTCAGCTCACAGCTCCCCAGAACCGACGGTTCTGCACCCCCTAACCAGACAGGTAAAACTGGCCTCCTAGTACTGCCTGAGATATACAGCCAGCTTCAAGACTCCACAGTTCTAATCACTAACAGGGTTGATTATAATGGGGATCTGGTGCCGATTTCCCAAGGATCTGGCTTCGTCTACGACATGTTTGGCCACATAATCACAAATAACCATGTGGTTGAGGATGCTGATGCCTTGGAAGTAACCTTCGTTGACGGAGCCATTCTGCCCGCTGAACTTCTAGGATCAGACCCATACAGTGACCTTGCCGTGATAAAGGTAGACCCCGCGTTGCACTCCTTAAAGCCAGTAACACTTGGCAACTCCTCTAAACTCGTCGTAGGCGAACAGATCGTCGCCATAGGAAACCCCTTCGGACTAAGCAACTCAATGACCACGGGGATCGTAAGTCAGCTGGGAAGACAGCTTGAAGCTCCTGAACGTTACTCCATAATAGACGTAATACAAGTTGTCGCTGCCATAAACCCTGGCAACTCTGGAGGTCCACTGGTCAACATGAGAGGTGAAGTAGTTGGGGTAAACACTGCAATAATCTCAGGCACAGGAACCTCTGCGGGGGTAGGCTTCGCCGTCCCCTCAGACACAGTTGCAAGGGAGGTTCCTTCCCTCATCACTACAGGCGAATACAAGCATCCTTGGCTCGGCATCTCGGCGATAGATGTTAACCCAGATATCGCGAAGGTCATAGGCTTGGAGGTGGTGAAGGGGTTCCTCATAGTCAGAGTGGTTGAAGGCAGCCCCGCGGACGAGGCAGGCCTAACGGGTGGCAGCAAAACAGCCGTCATAGAGGGTGCGGAGATCCCGATAGGCGGTGATGTGGTGATAGGAATCGATGATGTTAATGTCCGAAAGCTTAATGACGCCCTAGTATACATGGAGCGGGAGAAACATGTAGATGACAAAGTTGTTTTCACAGTAATTAGAGATGGAGAGACCCTTGAGGTTGAGTTGATACTGGGGGAACGACCCCCACCAAGCTCTTAACCTACTATCCGCCATAGACGGTTTACCTACCTGCCTTAACCATCTGGATCGGTTAAAGTTATAGGGTTCATACTACTAAGAAAATGTTGGTGAGAATATGGAAGGAGAAAAACAGGAGGTAGGGAAGATAACTCACTACTTCTCTAAGATAGCTGTAGCTGTCATCGAGTTGACTGCACCCCTCAGTGTAGGCGACGTTATATACCTAAAAGGCGCTACCACAGACTTCCAGCAGACAATTGAATCAATGCAGATAGAACATAAGGATGTGCAGAAGGCAGAGGCTGGGCAATCCATCGGCCTCAAGGTAACGGAGAAGGTAAGGGAAGGCGACATAGTCTACAAATAAAAAACAGTGGCTCAGTTCACTTTCGGTCCCCTCTCCGATAGAAAGAAGCAAACCGTATAACGGTGCAAAAAAGAGGCAGTCTCCTAACTATTCAGCCTCAACCATTATCTTATATGCTTCCGCGATACTCTGAACCTCTATAACTTCAACTTGGTATCCTCTCTCCACTAGGAAATCCTCCAAATTTACCGCACGGGTCTTCTGAATGATCACTGTGAAGCCGGGAATGGGCTCACTTTTCTCATATTCAGGTATATTTACAGTGGCAAGGCCTTGGGGAACGAGGAACTTGGATGCTCCATTACCTGCCGCGGCTAACGCCTTTTGAGCAACCCCACCGACGAGGCCTATGGTCCCGCTGGGGTTTATAGTTCCCGTGATGTAGATTGAAGGGTTGAGGGTTTTGTTCTCTATTGCTGCTATTAACGCAGCTGTTATTGCTGCTCCAGCACTTGGACCATCTACGATGTCCGCCTCTTCCTCTCCCCTAACCGTTAAGATGATGTCTGTCCGATCCAGTGGCTGTGCCGTTATATTCTCAGCAACCAAGGCAGCAGTTCTAACACTGGTCTGAAGGTCTATTCCCATCTTCGGTTCAGTGTTTATCAGAATTCTGTCTTCACCTACCTTCAACTCTACCTCAGCCTTCATTGTAACTCCTTCATATTCCACTTGGAATCGGCTCTGGGAGATCGATCTTACCGCTACGACGTTAACAATAGAATTTCCAGTGACTCCTCCCTTAATGCCTTCACCGGAAGGCTGTTTAGAATAGTACTCTGCTTGGGTTTTGTAGAACTCTGCCTGAGTCCTCAACACATCTGTCTGTTTCTTCAAGCTTTCTACTTGGTCTGTCAGGTTCTCGTTATACGCAATGTAATACTTTAACTGCTCTTGAAGTTTTTCGACTTCAAATTGCAGGTCGTCTATTTGCTTGGCTTGATTACTGTTCTCCAAGTAGGCTGTGGTCAAGCCTACAGCTAGAATAGAGTTGATTATGATGCTCAGTATCAATATTGCCTTTAGCATCGAGCCGTGTTTACGGTTAGGCTCTCCTAAAGCTTCATTTCCCTCCAAAAAGACATTCACTCCACGGGCCAAACCCCAGAACTTAACTATACTATATATGGAATCTGTCCAACTTCAACTCCATCTGTCAAGTCTTCCTGAAAGACTGGCGGCTGCTCTTTATTAAAGGCGGAATCACAGACTCGCACAGTATTCACATTATCTAAGAGGTTATCTGCCTCGTTTATGTACATATCACTCTATACCGATACCTCTAAAGTGTTGATCTTTTATCGCTCCATGTAAAATCGCTATCATCTTTCTATGCCCTAGATGCCTCACATGGTCATTTTTGGGCTTAAATTGGCGCATAAATCTTAATTTTTACAGCGGTACATGAGACTTTGGTGAACAGATATGATCGTCTGTCCAAGATGTAAAAGTGAAGACTACGATGTGGGAAAATCTTGGGATGTTGTACCAAGAAGTGGCAAAGGAAGAGCAATGCACGTTACAATGTATTCATGTAAAATTTGCGGTCACAAGTTCAGGAAGGCTACCAAACTCGACATGCCAGCTCTGACTCAGAATACACCACAAGTTAACAACTTAGATATAAAACCTGAAATAAAACTTGAAACCACCCCGCCGCTCCTGAAGTCTGCC
>DAOVDL010000076.1 GCA_030669485.1 Candidatus Bathyarchaeota archaeon | reverse complement strand
CAAAGCTGTTTACACAATGCTTCTGAAGAGGGTGAAAGAGCTGAAGGCAATGGGCATTGGTGAGAGAACAGCTAGGAAGATAGAGGAAAATAGAGATATGTTGTTAGGCTGGCTGGACGCTGGGAAGGTTACCCAAACAGCGGCTTTCCTCCGGAAGAGAGCTTGGGAAAGCCTTATCCGAAAGGCAATAGCCCAAGAGACCGTCGCAGTCGACACTGTGGTAACCACCGATATCCACCGCCTCATAAGGCTACCTTCCTCCCTCCACGGCAAAACAGCCTTCAAAGTAACATCTATAACTGTCGATGAACTCAGCGAGTTCAACCCCCTCCGTGACGCCACAGCCTTTAAAGGGGGTTTAGTCAAAATTAAGGTTGAGAAAGCCGAGATGATAAAGATAGGTGGAGTGGAGTACGGTCCCTACAGCAACGAGCTGGTGGAGCTGCCAACAGCTCCCGCCCTATTCTTTATCTGCAGAGGGAAAGCAGCCCTAGCTTAAACGATTTTGCCAGAAACTTGGAGGCAGTAATGTATGTACAGACAGCTATACGAGGTTTGGAGAAATGAAGCCGAGGCAACGACAATTCAACCCCTAACCAAAGGCTTCTACCCAAAGATTAGAGAGTACCTAAAAGGGCTTGAGGAGGAACTAGGTCTTCTTGACGTTAAATCCCTGAAATTTCGGCTGAAGAAGCAGGAGCTGAGTCAGGCGAGTAGGTTGGCTAGGCTGCTTGTAGAGATGCGGCTTAAGAAGATGGCTAGTTCCTGTCAGATTCAAGGGGAATCCGTCTACCCGGAAAACCTGGCGGATGAGGAGAAAGCTCTCCACAGCCAGATAGTGGAGACATCTAAAAGCCTCAAATCCTTCGCAGCAGACATCTTGGAAGCTGGAATTCTGAAACCTTCTCCAAAGGTTAAGCCCCATAGAGTAGCCGTTGTGAGATTTACCAAGGAAACGCCGGCTATAGTGGGTGCTGATATGAAGAGCTATGGTCCCTTCAAGGCGGGTGATGTAGCCTCGATTCCAGCTGAGAATATAGAAGGCTTAATTAAACACGATATAGCTAAGAAAGTGGAAATTCCATGAAGATCCCTAAGATCATCAACACTTATTGTCCTCGATGTAAAACGCACACAGCTCATACTACATCCCTATACAAGAAGGGACGAGCTCGGGTTCTCTCAGCTGGAGCCAGACGGCATGAGCGGGACAAACATGGCTATGGTGGTCAGAAGTACCCCGAGTTGAAGAGAACAGCTAAGACATCCAAGAAAGTTGTTATAAACCGAAAATGTAAGAAGTGTGGGTGCATCACTCAGGGGAAGCCCATCAGGATCAGGAAGGCTGACATCGAGTAGTGAGGAGTCAATATGAAGAAGAGAGTGTTGATACCCCAACCGAAGAGTAACTTCATAAAGGTCAAATGTCCCGACTGCGGGAATGAGCAGATAACCTTTAACAAAGCAAACCAAGCTGTAGTCTGCAATATATGTGGAGCCGCCCTACTGTCGCCCTCTGGCGGCAAATCTGTCCTAAAGGCATCTATAATAGAAGAGTTGGAGTAACCTAGCGGCTAATAGATTCATATAAAATTTTCAAGTTCTTCCGAAAACGAATATTTTATTTGCCCCTGTCGTTTTCCATCGGATACTTTTATAGCTAACGTTCAGGTAAAGCATGGTGATCGTTCTAGGGAGAACTAGCTTGATGTCGATACGGAGAGATAGGGGACTTGGATAGTAAAGACGAAGAGTCGAGAGCATTTCCGGAAGTAGGAGAACTGGTGGTCGCTACGGTAACCCGTATAACTGACTACGGTGCATACGCGAGCCTCGACGAGTACGAGGGAATAGATGGCCTTCTTCACATATCGGAAATATCCTCCGGATGGGTTAAGAACATCCGCGATCACGTCCATGAAAAGGAGAAAACAGTCCTCAAGGTTCTCCGAGTTGATCCGAGAAAGATACAGGTAGACCTATCCCTCAGGAGAGTTAATGCTAAGGAGAAGCAGATCAAACTTCTGCAGTGGAAGAAGTATAGGAAAGCTGAGTTCACTTTAGGAATTGTGAGTGAGAAGCTTGGAGTGGATCCCAAGATCTTCGTCCCTGAGATGGTTAAGAAGCTTGAGGATAAATATGATAGCGCCTACGCTGGGCTTGAGGCATTTATAGAGAAAGGAGAGGAGCTTGCAAGCCGCCTCAAGATACCGCCTGATTGGGCAGCAGCCACCATAGAAGTTGCTAAGCAAGAGATAAAAATTTCACTAGTTAAGATCAAGGGAAGTCTTCGCCTAACCAGCATAGAACCTGATGGCGTAGGATTGATAAAGAGTGTGTTGATGAAAAGCAAGGCTCTGAAAAAGCCTAGGAAGGTGAAGGTCGCCATTTATACGATCGGAGCCCCCAAGTATGGGGTTGAGGTAACTGCGAAAAACTACAAAGAAGCAGAGAAGACATTGAAGCAGATAGGCGAGTTTGCAGTTAAGGAGATAGAAGCCCATGGTGGAGAGGGGGAGTTCAAACGGGGCGATTAACTGGGCTTCACCAAGAAGGAGGTTGCATCTTAGCTGAGCCCCTACCTTATGAGGCGATGTAGGAAGTGTGGAAATTACACTCTAGAGCAGACAGTCTGCCCCAGATGTGGCGGCGAACTTCACATACCGCATCCCCCAAAATTCTCCTTAGAGGATAAATATGGAAAGTATAGACGCGCCTTAAAGGAGCAACAAAGGAGTAAGGAAAGCCGTTAAGGCTTCTTAGAATACAGATTTCCCCCTTGGCTCTATGTACTATATGTCTAGGCGGATGGATGGGTGTTCTCATTCTCTATTTGGATAAGTTTAAGAGTTTTATCTTTGAATAAGAGGGAAAATCTAACTGCAGGCATTCTGCGCTCCTCAGCTGGATGTCCTTCTAACGTCAGGGAATAACGATGAAACAGTTAAAGTCAACCTACAATCCGACGGAGATTGAAGAACGGATACAGCGATGGTGGCTGCAGAACAGAATCCAGAAGAAGGTAATGGAGCTTCGAAGAGGCAACGAACTTTTCGCTTTTCTTGAAGGACCACCCACAGCCAATGGCTTCATGCACATCGGTCATGCACGTGGCCGCGCAATGAAAGATATTATCATAAAGTTTGAAACAATGCGCGGCAGAGATGTCTGGCGTAGAGCGGGGTGGGACTGCCAAGGTCTCCCTGTTGAGTTAGAGATTGAGAAGAAAATGAAGCTGACCTCTAAACGTGATATTGAGAAGGTCGGCTTCGATCGCTTCGTCGAGGAGTGCAACAAGTTAGTTGACTACTACATCGAGCATTGGCGGCGAAACTCTGAGAGACTTGGCCTTTGGCTCAACTACGACGAGGCCTACGAGACACGGAGAGACGAGTACATAGAGTTCGTCTGGTGGTTCATCAAACAGGCCTTTGATAAGGGGCTTCTGAAGGAAGACTTCAAAGTAGTGCCAACCTGCCCGCGATGTGAAACAGCTCTATCAAGCCACGAGGTGAGCCTAGGCTACGCCGCCTTCAAAGATTACTCCATTTACGTCAAGTTTCCACTCCAAGGGAAGCCCAGTGAATTCATTCTAATCTGGACTACAACCCCTTGGACCATCCCAGCCGATGAAGCGGTTTCCGTTCACCCCGAATACGACTACGCCAAAGTGAAGGTGGGTGGCGAGACATGGATAATTGCCGACGAACTGGTTGAGAAGGTTATGAACCACCTTGCAATGGAGTATCAGAAGCTTGGGGTAGTAAGAGGCGCAGAGCTGAAGGGGTTAAAGTACATCCACCCACTGATCGACGAGGTTCCTGTCCACAAAGATCATAATGGCAAGTACGAGCATGCAGTCATATGTGGCGAGCATGTGACATTGGATGAGGGAACAGGATGCGTCCACACAGCCCCCGCCCATGGTCCCGAGGACTTTGATATCGGCAACAAGCACAATCTTCCGGTCTTCTGCCCAGTGGATCGCACAGGCCACTTCACTGAGAAGGGAGGCAAATATCAGGGCAAGTTCTTCAAGGATGCGAACATCGAGATAATTGAGGATCTGAAGAGAAAAGGTCTCCTAGCTTGGGTAGGGGAGATCGAGCACGAGTACCCTGGCTGCTGGAGATGCGGCTCTCCCCTTCTATACAGGGCAGATAAGCATTGGTTCTTGAGTGTAAAGCCCATAAGGGAGCGGACGGTTTCAGAGAACAAGGCGGTAGAATGGATACCTGAGTGGGCTGGCGTAGAACGGTTTGGCGAGTGGTTGGCCAACGCTGAGGACTGGTGTATCTCACGGTCTAGATTCTGGGGCACTCCCCTAAACATCTGGAGATGTCAGAGCTGCCAGAGTGTCCGAGTTGTGGGTACGAGGGAAGAGTTAAGGAAGGCGGCTATAAAGCTGTCTGTCCGCCCAGAGCTTCACCGCCCATGGATAGATGAGGCCATCCTAAGGTGTGATAACTGCGGTG
>DAOVDL010000079.1 GCA_030669485.1 Candidatus Bathyarchaeota archaeon | reverse complement strand
GATGCCGTTGTACCCATTAAAAGGCTAGTAGCGAATACTTATATCGGGTAGCTGAGCAACAGAGCAACTTGATCCTTCAGTTGGTGGAAAGAGACGGGTTGAGTATTAAAAAATTCGCCGTGATGGGAAGCCCAAACATTGGGATATACTCTTTGACAACCGATAGGTTTGCAGTTCTTCCAGCAGGTATACCGAGACGAAAGATCACGGGGGTCGAGGATGTTCTCAAAGTCTCAGTCGCGGCTTTGGACATTGGGGGCTCCAAGCTTATCGGTGTTCTAGCGGCAGCCAACTCCTACGGCATAGTTCTTCCTCACTACGCCTCCGAAAGGGAGGTAACCACCCTCCAGAAAAAGCTTAAAATTAATGTAGCAATTGTTCACAGCACCAAGACTGCTCTCGGCAATCTTGTTCTAAGTAATGACAAGGGTGCTCTTGCGTCCCCTATATTCAGCCAACGAGAGTTGAAGGTTCTGGAGGATGCTTTAAGTGTGGAGGTTGCAACTGGCAGTATTGCTGGGCAGCCTTTGCCAGGTTCACTGGCAGCGGCGACCAACAAAGGTGTTCTGGTTCATCCTCTAGCCTCTGAGGATGAGAAGGAACAGATCTCGGAAGTTATGAAGGCCCCCGTCAACACTGGAACCGTCAACGGCGGTGTCATCTACATCAGCAGCGGCATACTTATCAACAGCCATGGAGCCCTCGTAGGCTCAGCGACTGCCGGATCAGAACTTATGGTTATCTCAAGCCTTCTCCAGCAGTAGTCGAACATTTTGTATAGATGAAACTGAATTAGAACAGTGCAGGACATCTGCCAAAGGCTACTGGGGGTCAACGGTTCTGAGGCGGGGCATAGGTGAGGAGAGGGAGCTTGTCCACAGGCTGGATGATCTGGGCTTTGCAGTAGTTAGGGCACCTGCCTCAGGATCGCGAACCCGTCTTGATAGACCTGACATAGTGGCTGGGAGAAGAGGACTTCACCTAGCATTGGAAGTGAAATCAACTATCAAGGAGACCCTCTATATTGAGCACGAGTCCATCGCCCAACTTGTAAGGTTCGCCGAGAGGTTTGGAGCTAAACCGCTGATCGCTATTAAGTTTAAACGGCGAGGGAAAGGTTGGATACTGTTAGAACCACAGAATCTGACTCAAACAAAGAAGGGTTACAAGGTTACCTTTAGAGAAGCCCTTAGGGTAGGTAAAAGGTTAGAGGCATTAGTAACCAAGAGACTGGGTGAATACCTGTAAGAGGCTTAACCAAGTGGAACACCCTGCCCTTCACGCCCACTTCGCTAAGATAGGTAAAGTTTGGTACTGCGCAGTTCTGAACAGTGATGGACTTCTGGCGTCGTCACAGTTCTCTCTACGTAGCAGGAATGAAGCGGTAGACAAAGCTTGCTGCAGATTCAGACGGGGTGAAGTTAAGGTTATGAAGGCTGCTACTAACAGGGCGAAGTATGCCCTCAGGGCCTTGTCAGAGATCTTTGAAGGCAGAAAAACCGTGAACCTTCCCCGTCTCTCAATGTATGGTTTAACTGAATTCAACAGAAAGACTCTGTACGCGGTAAGGAAGATTCCTAAGGGTTATGCCTCAACATACAGTGAAGTTGCAAATACTGTGGGAGTGCCAAGAGGAGGAAGAGCAGTTGGAAACGTCATGGCTAGCAACCCTTTAGTTCTAGCGGTTCCATGTCACCGAGTCCTGAGATCCGATCTAACCATCGGTGGGTACAGCAACAATCCTGCAGTTAAGAGACAGTTGTTGGAGAGAGAGGGAGTTCAATTCCAGAACAGATGGGTAGCAGAGAAATGCTTATACAGGTTCAACCGTTTGAGTAAGCCTGAGTAGGGAGAAGAAACTTATGACGATTACTTTTGAGAGATGCAGGCGGAAGGTGTGGTCCTATGGAATCACAGCGACCTCCGCTGCAGTGGCCTCCGGCATCATAATATCACTTGTTATGATCCTTCCGTAGGATCTTCGAAGTTTGGGAGTAAATCTTTAAATTTCAGGCGTAATTGAGGTTCAGATAAAGTTTCCTTGCTTCTGGTGGTTATGTTGAAGAAGTGGGATGTTGGACTGATTGTAGGTAGATTTCAGCCTGTTCATAAGGGACACATTCACTCCGTAAAATATGCCCTCAGTAAAGCAGAGGAGCTTGTGATAGGCATAGGGAGCGCCCAATATAGCCACGAGTTAAAGAACCCTTTCACCGCGGGGGAACGCTTCAGAATGATCCGGCTTGCATTAGATGAAAACCATGTGACGCGGGATCGCTACTGTATAATTCCCCTTCATGACACCCGCACCCACAGCATATGGGCTGCTCAAGTGATTGCATATACACCGAAGTTCAACGTAGTTTTCACCAACGATCCCCTAACGGCAGGGCTTTTCAGGGAGGCAAACTTCCAAGTTGAACCCGTACCTTTCCTCAGCAGAGGCAACTACAATGCAACTGGTGTTAGGAATAGGATTCTTGAGGGAAAGCCTTGGGAGAACCTTGTTCCAAAGTCAGTTGAGGCCATGATAAAGAACATAGGTGGCGTGGAACGCATCAGAAATCTTGCTAAAACAGACCACGTATAGGCTGATCAGACTGAAACCGTGACCCTCATACCTCTTCTCACCTTAAATTTCTTAGCCGCATCAGCCATGTTAGCAGAGATCTCCATGAAGCCACTGCCTCCCACTGTTGCCAGCAGGGCGCCAGTTTGAGCGCGGGAGTAGGTCTCCAGAAATCTGACCTTCTTGGGTCGAATGTTGCCCCAAGCCACTTTGAGGGGGGTGCCATACTTCACATCTGCTTGCTCAAGGAGTTCCGCGGTGATGTTGGTGACAATGCTCCCAAAGCTATCTATATAGAGCACCTCGCCAGTTATCTTCCCCCTAGCGATCTTAGGTTTGGGAAAAGAGATCTTCCTGTAGTTTGAGATCTCTCTCCCAAGGTCGGTGGGGCTCATTCCTCTGGCCAAGTGACCTGCAGCTGGGGCGAAGATGTCTCTTCCATGGAAGGTTCTTGAGATCTTGGAGGGAGGGTAAAGTGGATTCTCTATATGGTATACGTGTTCAAGTCCAAGTTTCTCAGCGGCCGGTATAAGCAACCCGTTGTCGGGACCTATGAGAATGGCGGACCTAGTCTCAATGGCGATGGGCTTCCTACCTCCGCCTACGCCGGGATCTACCACCGCTAAGTGAACTGTCCGTCCTGTGAAATAGGCAACTGACTGAGCTAGTAGGTAGGCTCCCATCGTCACATCGTACTTGGGGATTTCATGAGTTATATCAACCAAGGTGGCACCGGGACATATGGAGAGAATCACAGCCTTCATCTCCGCTACATAAGGGTCTCTCAACCCAAAGTCCGTCAGCAAGGT
The DNA here is from genome assembly GCA_030669485.1 of Candidatus Bathyarchaeota archaeon. Next base: position 987 of record DAOVDL010000079.1, on the reverse strand, counting down.
GACAGCCGTCTTCTCGGCTATAGTTTCTGAGGAAATCAATCCTAATTACCTCTTACATCCTTTGATTCCATTTATTCTACGCCTCCCAGATTATGTTTACGGTTTCTTAGCAAAGAAGGGTTCCCTAAATACGTTGAACTCTCAACCATAAAGATATATGAAGCCTCGCAGCCTTTCTTCCCAAGATCCTGAAGACAATTTGGGGGAGACCCCTTAAGGGAAGAATCAACATGGATACATATACGTTCGGAATCCTTGTAACATGGCTTCTAACAGCACTGGGCATAGCGACCCTTACAGTAGTCCTAGCTAAGAGATTTGGACGTTGGCTACTCTACTCGGTCTTTGCCATGCTTATCCTAGTCTCCAACCTGATGGCAGGAAAGCTCATCAGCATCGGCCCTGCTGTAGTGCCATCAGTTGTAGCCATCTACGCCGTCTCCTTCCTAATTACAGACGCAACATGCGAACTCTACGGACGGGAGGAAGCCAAGAGAGTTGTTTTTGGCGGCTTCATCGCCAACATCCTCGCCTTGCCCCTCATATACCTCGTTGTGCTGTGGCCTTCTGTCCCCTTCCAAGCCGAGTTCTCAGAACAATTCACTATGATATTCAGCTTCGCCCCACGCGTTATAATAGCATCAATGGCAGCCTATCTGGTATCTCAGACCCATGATATCTACATCTACTCATGGTACAAGAGGCGAACCAAAGGACGCCATATGTGGCTCAGGAACAATGCATCAACCATGGTCAGCCAACTGGCAGACTCAACTATTTTCATTATTTTAGCCTTTTACGGAATCTTTCCCACACCTATAGTTCTAGAGATGGTAATGTTCCAGTGGATAATAAAGCTGGGAATAGCAGCGGCAGACACACCATTCCTCTATTTAATAGTTCACACGGCAAGATGGGTCTCCCCCAAGTCTGTGGAGATGCCTAAGTATGCAACCACGAAAACAGAGCACACCTGAGCGCAGGGCT
>DAOVDL010000098.1 GCA_030669485.1 Candidatus Bathyarchaeota archaeon | reverse complement strand
CCAAAGTACATGTCTGTGATGGCTATAAAAGGGTTAAACGAAGTTTGAAAAGTGATCAAAAACTAAAAGGTACTGATACTGGGAATGACGTATATAGAAAATGTTCCAGATACCAGAGAGCCCAGTGACGGGGATAATTGAGGAATTGAAAGAGTTCAAAGCTGACGTCTACGGACACGACCCTCTGCTGAGTAAAACGGAAATAGAAAAGTTTGGCGCAAAGCTCTTCAATAGACTAAATATGAAAGCAGACTGTGTAATTATAACCGTTCCCCACGAAGAATTTAGAAAAACATCTTTGAAAGATATAATTAAAATTACAAACAAAAAACCAGTACTTGTTGACGTGAAAGGCATCTTCAGCTCAGATAAATTGGCTACAAAAAAATTTCATTATATGAAATTATAATTCCAATAACAGATTATGGAAGAAATAGAATGATGAAAGCTGGCTACTCCAAGAGCCCACCAGCTGCTAACGTTCTATGATTCTGGAATCAACAACTCAAACATCCACATACTTCTAAACATTAAAAATCACAAAAAATGCTTAAAAAACACCAAACCCCAAAACCCACCAACTCAACCCCTTACAGCCGAAATGGATGCTGCCCTCCCCTTGGCCATCATCTGTGTGGGTATGGCTACCTATGGTTTCTCTGCCAGTCTGACCTCTGCCCTTACGGCTATCGGTAAGACCCGCACGATCCTCCTCGTCTTGGCTGTTGCTTCTGCGGTGGAGCTGGCTGCCTCCGCCGCCCTCACCTCTCCCCTCGGCCTCTCCGGCGCTGCGGTGGGGCGGGCCCTCATGTATGTGGTCATGCTTCTGCTCCTCATCCACCTCGCCAGGAGGCATCTCAAGGTCGCCTTTGACCGTCGGGCGCTAAGCCGAGGCACCGCCGCCTCCGCTGTGACCGCCTTAGTCCTCTACCTCCTCGCCGCTCCCACAGGCTTCGCCCTCCCCCTCATCCCCCTCTACCTCGTCGTGGGGCTGGTCGTGTACGTTTTAGCACTCTCCGCCTTGAGGACGCTGACCCTCACCGACCTGCAGCTCCTAGCCAAAATCCTCCCCGGAGGAACAAACCTCTACAATCGAACCCTGAAAACCGTGAAGAACCATCCTACCCTGCTAACCCTAGCGAAGAAGCTGCTAGCCTAGAGGAAGACCTGAGTGAACTGGCCTACCAGTCAGAACTTAACGGCACCAAGATCCATAGAAAAAGATCAAGCTGCACATAAAACTTAAGAAATAACATTACTGGCGAAGACATTTATATTGCACAGATAAATACATCTTGTTAAGGTGTCAGTACATGATCGGGGATTGGAGGGGTAGAATAACCGTTGACTCCAACATTTTGGCTGGGAAACCACTTATAAAAGGCACAAGAATATCCGTTGAATTCATCTTAGACCTCCTAGCCAACGGTTGGACAGCTGACACCATACTTGAGAATTATCCTCAACTCAACAAAGAGGACGTAAGAGCAGTTCTAAGGTATGCAACGGAGATTTTGAAGGAAGAGAAGGTCTACCCACTGCCTTGACCAAGTTCCTAGCCGACGAAAACATACCCCTCAAAGCCATAGATGCCCTCAGACAGAAAGGCATCGACATAACCCCCGTTCTAAATGTTTCACCAAGCCTAAACGACAGAGCTGTGCTGAACCTAGCTAACGGACAAGGCAGGGTCATCGTAACATTTGACAAAGACTTCGGTGAGCTCATATTCAAGGAAAAACTCAAGGCCAAAGGCCTAGTTCTGTTAAGGTTCACCCCAAAATCCCCACAACATATAGCCAAAAGAATTGAACATCTATTGAAAACGAAGATCCCAACAGAACACTGCATCCTCATAGTTAGAGAGGACAGCGTTCGCGTTATTCCAATCAGATAGTTAGAACTGTCAAGTATCTATCAGACAGCCGACATGTCCAGCGGAGATATGCAGTAAACAATAATCGCTCTCCTCCCTGCAGACCGAGCGGCGGAGGTCATCAAGGCTATGAAGGAGGAGACAAGGGAGGCGGTGGAAGGAAAAACCCCCTCACCTCCCACCAAGGAAGAAGAGGAAGACTAAGGAATTCGACAGAACTAAGGAAAACTGAATGTAAAGACGCAGATTAGCTGAATACTGCTGTGTTGCATAACTGGGATGTTTTGGGTTTTACTTTTTTGGTTGGGTGTTTTCTAGACCCGTTTTATAATGGTTTTGGGTGGCTGTTGGCTGTCATCTGTGTGAGGTGGTTGTATAGGGCGGCTTTGAGGAGCATCTCCTGTGCCATGTTTACATACTTCTTGGCGGAGACGTATTCGCCGAAGCTCCGCTTCATGCAGGAGAAGACTCCTTCAGCCCTCCACCGGTAGCCGTATTGATGCCTCTCCCCCCATGCGTCAGGGTTCTTCAGCTGCTCCGCTACCACCCGCTTCCGGGGCATGCTTCCCCTAGACTTGGCCACGGAGTTGCTCCGCACCCTTATCGCCGCATCCACGTCGTGGTGAGCTGGGAAGTTGAAATTTTCTTTAGCGTCGTACGCTCCGTCGGCCAAGACCCTGCAGACATGGTGACGGCTCATGACTGCTTTGACCAGGGGCTTGAACATCCTGTTATCACCCACCTTCTCACAGGTGACCTCCATTGCCACTATCTGCTTACTCTTCACGTCCACGGCGATGTGAATTTTCAGGTAGCCTTTGCGCACCTTCCAGACGCGGCGGATCCAGTCTCCACTGTTAGCCACCTTTATGCCTGAAGCGTCTACAGCTATGGTTACCGGCTCATCCGGCTGTATGTCTTCAAGGCTCAGGTCTACCTGAAGCCTGTTGACTCTTCTGTTGAGGGTAGTGTAGTCTGGTGCGCTCAGCCCTTCCATGTACCGCGAAAGCGCCTTGACGAAGCCTTCGGTCTGCCTGTAGGGCATATGGAACATGAAGCGTACGAAGCCCAGCAGCCTGATGAAGCCATCGGGAAACCTGAACCGGGCGCCCTCCTTATCACGGTTCACTGCTTCAAGCTCCTCCTCCCACTCCTCCATCGCATCCAACCCCAGAAAAATCTCCCGCGCCTCACAAGCGCATCATTATACCGCGGCCAATCCCTACAATCAACATAACCCATAACCAAAAACTCCGTCAGACATATCAAAGAAGAGAGAAGGAAACCAAAAAACATTAGTTATGCAACACAGCACTGAATAGTATAAATATTTGGAAGCGATTTCAACGAGTACTAGAAATGTGGTGGTGACAGGTGGGGCTGGTTTTATAGGAGCCAACCTAGCAGATGAGCTTACCAAAAACAACTATGAAGTTACTGTAATCGACAACCTTTCAACAGGGAAAATTGAAAACATTGCAGAGTTACAAAATAGTGAGAGCTTCAAATTCGTTAAGGGAAGCATTATGGATTTAAGTTTACTCAAACAAATTTTTGAAGATACAGAATACGTTCTCCATCAAGCAGCAATCCCCTCCGTCCAGAGATCAGTTAAAAACCCTGCAGCCACAAACGAAGCTAACGTTAATGGAACATTAAACATCTTAATAGCGGCTAGGGACTGCGGGGTCAAAAAGGTAATCTACGCATCTTCCTCTTCAGCTTACGGTGACACTCCAACATTGCCAAAAAAAGAGGCCATGAAACCGAACCCTAAATCCCCTCATGCTGTTTCTAAGTTAGTAGGAGAATATTACTGTAGAGCATTCTCAGAAGTTTACGGGCTGAAAACGATTTGCCTAAGATACTTCAATGTTTATGGTCCCAAGCAAGATCCCTACTCCGAGTACGCAGCTGTAATACCGAAATTCATTACAAGAATTCTCAACAACCAATCACCCACAATATATGGTGATGGTAAGCAAACGAGAGATTTCACTTTCGTTAAAGATGTAGTTAAAGCAAATATTTTAGCTATGGAAAAAAATGTTGAAGGAATTTTTAACATTTCCTGTGGAAAGAGGGTAAGCATAAAAGGGCTTGCAAACAAAATCATGGAAATAACTGGTAAAAAAC
>DAOVDL010000124.1 GCA_030669485.1 Candidatus Bathyarchaeota archaeon | reverse complement strand
TAAAGACAACTCATCCACCGACTTTTTAATGTTTAGGTAATGCACGCAAGAGCAAATGCTTAGAATCACCAAAAAAAGAGGATCACCAATCGGTTGTCTATTTATTTTAAGCGCGCGGGCCAATTCAATAATCCTTGAAATCTATTTGGAGGACCGATTCTTTCATCTTGAGGACGAATGAAGGAGTCAGGTTCTCCCAAGCTATTATTCGAGAACTTGGATTTAACTCCGATCCATTCCATCCTCTGGACAGAGCTCCACTGGTACGGCCCGGGAAGGCCCGTGGTATATCAGCCCGAATGGGATCTGAGGGCGCTGATGCTTCGCCAGCTGGAGCAGATCCCATACGTGAAGGACCTGGTGAAGCGCTTGAGGCGGAACCCGTACCTCAGAAAGGTATGCGGCTACGGAGACAGGGCTCCATGCGAGGGCCACTTCAGCGATATGAAGAGGCGTATAGGGGCTGAGGGCTTCCGCATAATAGAGATGTGGCTTCGCCATGAGGCCCTGAGGCTGAGACGGTCTCAGCCCCTCACGGCCGTTGGCCTCATCCAGGCCGCATGCATGGATGGCACGGACCTACCGGCGTGGAGCAGCAGGGACCCACACAACACCAGAAGGGGTCTGGGCGACCCCGACGCCCGGCTCGGCAGGGGCAAGAAGGGATTCCTCCTTGGCTACCAGAGCCTCTTCCTCGTCGATGTAGAGGGGTTCCCGCTGGGCCACGTTGAGGCCCCGCTGAACGTGAACGAGAAGACGATGGTGGAGCCCTTGCTGGAAAGGGTTCTTGGGGAGGATCTGGAGGTGGAGCTCCTCGCCGGGGACAGTCAGTTCGAGTCCAGCCAGGTGTTCCAGCTTCTCGAGTCTCTCAAGATAGGCTGCGTCATCGCTTGGAGACGTCTGAAGGGTCGCGAGAACCCTCCCGACGTGCTCACCGTAAAGGACCGCATCGACGTGGAGGGTCCAGACTGGATGAGGGTTATCTATAAGAGGCTGCGGGCGGTGGTGGAGGGTTTCAACGGCAGGGCTAAGAGCCGGCTGGCGTACAGGCGGCTCACCTGGCAGGGATTAGAGAACGCCTCCACCCACGTTAGCCTCGTCCTGATGGTGGTATATGCGGTGGCGATAGCTGCTTATCGTATTGGGAGGCCGGAGCTCCGTCGGAGTGTGGCCTTCTTCGCCTGAGGGAGTCTTGGGATGGATGGGGCGGGTAGTGGACATTATGCATCCAGCAGGGTCTGACAAACCTCTCACTGCCATCCACGCCCCACCCTCGCCTGCAGAGGAGGAGTCAGGACATCAAGACTGAAGAGAAGGCAGGGAAACAAGCGGAAAATAGATGTATTCAGCATTATTCACACCAATTATTGAATTGGTCTGCACGCGTGCCAGCCTTCGATTTCAACTATTCGCACTTCGCTGACTTGCGGCGATAGAGTCTTCAAGGACTCGTGGAATCTTCCAACATGCTTTTCCGCCTCGCTTCTAGGCATCACTCTAATCTTTACAAGCCTGTTTTCTCTAACAACGTTGTTTGCTATACTCTCGATTTCTGGAAAAAACTCCCGTGTCGAGCCTTCATGCTTGAAGTCGAGTCTTGCCTTTTCCAAGCTTATCCCGGAGCTTACGATTTCCACAGGCTTGCCTAGGGCTTGACGTGCTGCCTGCGACATCACGTGGGCGCTCGTGTGAACCCGCATGAGCCTGTAACGCCGATTCCAGTCAATGGCACCCTTAACGTTTTTCCCTTCCTTTACCTCTTCGATAACTTCGTCAATGAAATGAATAATCGTTTCACCTCGTCTTTGCAGCCCAGCAACTTTGGCTTGCATACGCTGCTCTCGATTGAACCGACATCAGGTAGCTGTCCACCACCGCCGGGATAGAAAGCCGTTTTGTCCAAAACCAAGCCTGTTTCACAGGCTTCTGTTTTTAGAATTTTAACGTTTTTCGCCTCAAACTCTCTTATGTAAGCGTCTTCGTAATAAAGCAGCTGTGTCGGTGGGGTTCCTTCTAAATCTAGCATGTTTTGTGTCGCCTCTCCTTTTAGACTACGTTTAAAGTGCTCATAACTGTTTTATAAAGCTCTGAGAAACATAATTACTGCTCGTGTTAGAAGCTAGTGGAGGGCTGAATTATGGATGTTTTAGAAGCCATCAAGGGAAGAAGAAGCGTAAGAGCCTTCAAAAACCAAGATGTTTCACAAGAACTTGTCGAAAAGCTTGTTGACGCAGCCAGATGGGCGCCTTCGGCTGGAAACATTCAACCGTGGGAGTTCATAATAGTGCGGAGACCGGAAATCAAGAGAGGACTGGCTGAAGCCGCCTTGCACCAAACGTTTGTAGAAGAGGCTCCGGTTGTAATCGTTGTCTGCGCGGATGAGAGCCGCTCTTCGAAAGGCTACGGTGTTCGCGGCAAAACCCTCTATTGTATACAAGACACCGCAGCCGCCGTACAGAACATCAATTTAGCCGCCTACTCGCTCGGTTTAGGCACTTGCTGGGTTGGCGCTTTCAGAGAAGAGGAGGCAAGGAAAATTCTGAAGGTTCCTAGAGGAATACGTCCAGTGGCGATAATTCCTGTTGGTTATCCCGCTGAGGCTCCTCCACCACGGAGTAGGAGACTCGCGCGCGCTGAGATAGTTTATTATGAAACGTTCTGAAGGAAAGGTGAAGCGGCATGGAAGCTTCTGTCGAAAGGCTTGCAGGTTTGCTGGCTGAACTCGACAGAATGCGATAAATCGCACCTAAGAGTTAGGCTAAATAAGGAAAGAGATTAATCAATGATTCGTATGTAAAGCATTTGAAGGGTGACGTTATGGATAATCTAGAAGAAGGCTTGAGATGGCTTGACCAAGCCAAGGCTGATTTAAAAACTGCTAGGGATTGTTCAAAAGACGGAAACTATTACGCAACTGCTTTCTTCTCCCAGCAGTCAGCTGAAAAGGCGCTCAAGGGCTTCCTCTACTCGAAGGGCTATAGGGCTTTGATAACTCACTCTGTAACAGAGCTTCTGGAAGAATCGTCGAAACTTGAGGGCGTTTTCAGGCAGTTTGTCGACTACGGAAAGGAGCTAGACAGACATTACATAGGATCTAGGTACCCTAACTTTTACCCGAAAGGACCAGCCTACAAGTATTATACGGAGGAGATGGCTGAAAAATGCTTAAACTATGCAGAGTCAATATTAACAGAAGCGGGGAAATTCTTCGAAAAATAGAAGTTTACGTGGAGGAGGTTGTTAAAAACCTTAACCCTTACTTGGTTATTCTCTTCGGCTCCTTCGCCACCGGGAGTATTAACGAGGGCTCTGACGTTGACATCCTTGTTGTGGCAGATTTTGAAGAGGGTTTCCTTGATAGAATAAAAAAGCTGATGGATATGAATAAGTTTAGGATACCCGTCGAACCAGTGGGCTACACGCCTGAGGAATTTAAGGAGATGAAGAAGAGAAAGAATGCTTTCATCATGGAAGTTGTAGAAAAGGGCAAAGTTATGTACGAATCATAAGGGCGTACTCACGATTTCAACGGAAATGTTTACGTAAATCGCGAAATTCAAT
>DAOVDL010000085.1 GCA_030669485.1 Candidatus Bathyarchaeota archaeon | reverse complement strand
CTGCCTTGGTTATGTCCCAAGAAGTAACTATGCCGATAACTTTCCTCTTCTTATCAGTTATGGGCATGTGGTCTATGCTGTGCTTCACGAGGGTGTTGGAGACCTTCCCTATGTCATCTGTCGTTCGGCCAGTCACAACCTTTGCTGTCATGATGTCTCTGACCTTCGGCTCGTACTTACGGATCTCAAGCGGTCTGATTGTCCTCTTCCTCGGCAGAAGCTCCACGGGTTTTGAGAGGGTGAACTTTCCTTTCATTATCCAGCTCTTCAAGGTCTCGGCGATCTCCATTGCATGTTTAAAGCTGGACATTGGGGACGAAGGTGTCTCCTTCCCCTTCACCCTAACTGTTCCGGACTTCAGCTCCGCATAGGAAACTTTGGCTAGAACTGGTCTGTTGCGTGAGGGCACGCCGTAGTCTAATAGTTCTGTGAATATTTGGCTGTCGGGGAGGCTGGCGGTCTTAGCAACCTTCATATTTATGATCGGTATGGGTGCGCCGAGGCCCAAGTATAGGCTGGTGCCGTAGCGGTATACGCTGGCTCCGCGTAGGTACTGCGGCTTCATCTGTTTCAGATCCCCTCTCACCATCAGGGTTCCTAGCTGGTTCTGAGGGTTGTGCTGTGTTCCCTCTCCAATTATGTATCCTATTCCCCCTCCGAGGAAGATGCGTGTTCCCGTCCCTAAAGTTTCGAAGCCGCTGTCCTTGTAGATTGGGCTGAGTTGACCTGAGCCTGAGTATGATATGTTCCCGAATTTTGGGAGCAAGGTGCCCATGTAAGTGTATATGATTTGATCCGTCCTATTTGTGGCGGCGTCGTAGCGCTGGTAGGCACTTCGAGGGTTAAGGAGCACCGCCTGATTCATCTCGTTGATGTTCACTGTTGTCTCGACGAATTTTCTGGGGTAGCAGTCGGTGCCGTAGCTCTCTGCACGTAGCTCTATATCGCGGCCGCTCACAAGTTCCTCGATGACATGGCCGCCTCCATACTCGAAGCCTTTTGTCTCACTCATAGCTGCTGCGCCGATGTATGTGTCTACAGCCGCTATTCCTCCATAGGCGGGAACGCCGTTGAGCCAGATCTGGTTCATCCTTATCGGGGGCTCGGAGTGTCCGAAGTTGAGGAAGGCTCCGGAGCTGCACATAATTCCGAAGGTTCCGGTGGTGACTACATCAACATCCCTTGCCGCCTTCTTTATGCCGTGGGTCTTGGTGTAGTCGACGAACTCGTCTGCGGTCATAACCACCGCGTCGCCTTTCTTTATCTTCGCGTTTATCTCCTCGTATGTTCTCAGCGTCTCTCTGCCTACTCCTTCAGGCATCCTCTTCACCTATGAGGTAATCTCTCCTCTAAGTTGTATATGAGCGTTAGGTGGGCTTGTTGAAAAGGTATTTCAATGGAAAGGTACTATATTCAGAGTTTATGGCTAAAAGATACCTGAAACAGCCAACTGAGCCCCTCCGAGTTCAAGCGGATAAACGGGTAAAGGATCTTACCCGCGAGATGTTGGCAACAGGTTTTCAAGGCAGAAAGCTTGCGGAGGCCGTTGAGGTTTGGACGCGGATGCTGAGGGCTGAGAACATCGTCATATGGTTTGGGTTGGCGGGGGCTATGGTTCCAGCTGGGATGAGGCGGATTGTCTCATACCTCATAAGACGCAGAATGGTTGATGTGGTGGTAAGCACCGGCGCAAACCTCTACCATGACTTCGCTGAGGCGTTAGGGGTGAAGCACTACGTAGGCTCTCACCTCGCGGACGATGTGAAGCTTAGGAAGGCTAAGGTGGATCGAATATACGACGTTTTCGCAGATGAGGCCAAGTACTACAAGATAGACAACATAATAGAGCAGAAGTTCACCCCCCTCCTCAAAGACGATTACCCCTACTCAAGCCGAGAGGTTCTAGGTCTACTGGGCAGTTTCCTGAGCAAGTATAGGCGGGTGAAGGACTCCATTCTCCTAGAGGCATACCGTAGCGGGGTTCCGATCTTCTGTCCAGCGTTCGGTGATAGTGCTCTAGGTTTCTCCCTAATGTTCGCTAACAGGAAGAGGAAGGAAGGTATTAGGAGGCTGCGGGTTGACTACCTGAAGGATGTTGATGAGAGCTCTAGGATAACGGAGAAGGCGAAGCTTTGCGGAGCCGTCTTCGTTGGGGGTGGGGTTCCTAAGAACTTCATCCAGCAGACTGCGGTCATAGCTGGCTACCAGACCCGCCACGATAGAAGCCTGAGCTACGCGGTTCAACTCACCACAGATCTCCCTATCTGGGGTGGCTTATCTGGGGCAACCTTACAGGAGGCTAAAAGTTGGGGTAAATATAAACCAGACGCGAGGGTAGCCTGCTGTTACTCAGATGCCACTATCACTCTTCCCATAATCTCCCAGACCCTCAGCGAGAAGTTCAGGAAGCTGAAGAGGGCGGTCCCGGTCTTCAAGTGGGGGAATGATGGGAATGTTAAGGTGAAGTACCGCAACGCCAGCCTCTAAGCAGATGCCTGTTCAGTAGGAGGCTATTCACATCACTTGGCATCTCTGAGCCCATATTTTTCTATTCGATTAGGGCTACGGCTCTGATAGGTGAACCTGAGGAGTTGTGAATTTTCAGGGGAAGCCCTATGAATTTAAATCTATGAACCCCAATTCTTGAGAGATTGACCAGGTTCTCTATTATCAGAACTTCGTTAGAAAGCAAGGTCTTATGCGCGGGGAAGGTTGCATCATCTGGGTGATCTGCGCTTGGAGTGTCCAGCCCTACAGCACCAATCTTTTTTGAGACAAGATATTCGGCGCAGTCTCTTGAAATTCCAGGGTAGCTGCTTATGTACTCAGGTTTTCCCAGATGTTCTTCCCAACCGGTTTGCAGTAACACGATGTCTCCAGTCTGCATTTTCGTCTGGGCGGCTTCTTCAGCCTTCTCCACGTCACGAGCGGTTATGAGATCTTTCGGGCCCTTGTATGTGAGGTTTAAGACCAAGCCGTCTGCAATTAACTTTGCAGGCGGTATCTGATGAACCTTCATCCCTCTTGGGTCAAAGTGGAACGGGGCGTCCACATGGGTTCCGATGTGTGTTATGATGAACAACACTTCAGAGCTGAAGCCGTGTATGTCATGCCTGTTCCAAGGTACGATCGTGGCGGAAGGGTAACCCGGGTAAACCTGCATCTCTGGACTGATCTCTTGACTTAGATCAACTATCACCTATACTGCACCGATCTTAAAGCGGGGGGCTGACTATTAATTTTTTAGATTAGTTCAACCACATACTTGAGGGGGGATGTGTTGTGGTGAGACGGGTTTTCTTGGCTGCTCCTCTCTTCTGCGTGTCTGAACGCCAGTTCAACAGTATGGTAGCTGAGCGGCTAAGGCAGTCGGGGTTTGAAGTGTGGCTAGCCCAAGAGGCAGGGCTCTTTGAGCATGGGTCACCAGATGAGAATAGAAAGGTCTTCGCTGGAGATCTCTCGGCTTTAGAGGGTTGCGACGTGGTTGTGGCTTTGCTTGACGGCGTGGATGTCGATACAGGGGTTGCCTTCGAGCTCGGCTACGCCCACGCCCTGAAGAAGCCTATAGTTGGGTTGAAGACGGATTACAGAACCTTCTCAAAGACCGAGGAGGTCAACCTCATGCTTGAAACCCCGCTGGTCAGGATATGCAGATCCGTTGACGAGGCAGTTGAGACGCTGAAGAAGCTCTAGAACACATATCAGTGACTGGGCATGAACCGGTTTGTAATCCATAAGCATCATGCAAGGCAGCTCCACTACGACCTCAGGTTGGAGAAGGAGGGGGTTCTGAAGAGCTGGGCAATCCCAAAAGAGCCCCCTGAAAAACCCGGCGTTAGAAGGCTGGCTATACAGGTAGAAGACCACAGGTTAAGCTACATAGACTTTGAGGGAACGATACCTAAAGGAATGTACGGCGCGGGCAGAGTGGAGATCTGGGATAAGGGCACCTACACCCCCCTCAAGGAAGATGCAAGTAAACTTGAGATCCAACTGGAAGGAAGACGATTGAGAGGGAAGTATGTGCTGGTTAAATTCAGGGAGAAACAGTGGCTCTTCTTCAAAAAGAGCTATTAGCTCTTCTATAAAAGTCGCAGTCGGTGGGATTGAGGTCTGAAGGTTTGTTCATTAAATGGCACTCAGTTCATTTAACTTTTCATTGGCTCGTGCCAATTAGAAAGAAATGTTTTGGCTAGTTTTTCTTAAGGTGGAGTTTAG
>DAOVDL010000113.1 GCA_030669485.1 Candidatus Bathyarchaeota archaeon | reverse complement strand
GCACTGTTTCTGAGGGGGATATTGTCTTGAAGAACCAGTGGGAGTCCTCTATTATATTCAGCGGAGAGGTGGCGCCGACCGAGATATCGACTGATGATGCTGGTGCGTTCCCTATGTTAGTTACCTTCAGGGTGAAGGCGTTGGCACCCTGATTGATGGTCTCTGGCTCCGACTGGATTGAGAAGGAGACCTTTCCGTGCAGAGGGACTGTGACATCCAATGCGACCGTAACCCCGGTGGAGTATCTGGTCGTCTGCGTAGTGATCTCCATATTGACTTTGTAATCATATAGTGAAGCGTTTTCATCTATATTCAAAGCGAATTGTAACGTTGCACTCTGACCGGGAAGTAGATTTGAACCGTACCCTGCCACAGCCTCTTTGCCTCCCATTACGCTTGTGAAGGGAGTTCCGTCAAGCTTCAGTTTGGCCGTCAGCTTCTGCAAGGTTACAGTGTCGGTGTTTATGATGACAACACTGAGATCAACGTTCTTATCTCCAGCCTCCGGCTGGATTGGGCTGTTGCTACTTCCCCAGTACACATTTTGGATCGCGATCTCAGGTTCCTGTGCTGCTACGGGAATTGCTTGAAGGCTGCCTAGGGTTAGTGTGAGAATGATTGCAAGGATTCCAAATGTTAGAAACTTACTTCTTCTCATAGGTCATAACTCCAAAGATGTTATCTTTTCTTTTTCAATCCGCCCATCGCGAAGATATATAATCCTATCTGTGTCGTTTGCCAACTCCAAGTTGTGAGTTACAGTGATTATGGTTGCTCCTTGCTCCCTGCAGAGTTTACTCAACAGGTCGAAGATGCTCGCACCCGTCTTTGAGTCCACGTTCCCCGTAGGTTCGTCGCCAAGGATTATAGTGGGCCTGTTGATTAGAGCTGGAGCTATAGCGACTCGCTGTTGTTCCCCACCGCTGAGGGACGAAGGCTTTCTGTTGGCTTTATCCTTCAGTCCCATCATGTCTAGAATCTCATAGGCACGCCTCAGCCTCTCCGCCCGAGGAATGCCTTTCACTATCGCTGGAAGCTCCACGTTCTTCAAAACTGTTGTCCTGTTGATGAGGTTGTAAGCCTGAAAGATAAAGCCTATTTTCTCGTTTCTAAGGCTAGCCAACTGGTTATTGTTCAACCTCGCTGTGTCGACGCCTCCAATAAAAATATGGCCGCTGGTAGGTCGATCTAATGTTCCAAGCATATTTAGAAGAGTAGATTTGCCACTTCCAGAAGGACCGACGATGGAAACGAATTCACCATGCTTGACCTTTAAGTTGACATCGTTGAGGGCGTAGACATCATCCGATCCAGTTCGGTAAATCATAGTCAGCTTAACGGTCTCAGCAGCATATCCGTCCCCAACTTCTGGGGATGCAGGGAGGCTCTTCATAAGATCTTAACCTCTACCCAACCTTAAACAGATATCGTGAGTGTTAGGTTTACTTAAAGGTTTGCCGAAAAAATTAGGTTTTCTGCTATTTCTACTTCATCTCAAGGAATTCGAGAAGATGAAGCTGGGCCAGATTATGGAATCGTCAAACTTCATGAACCATTCAACCGTCTTCAGGTCAAGAAGTGCAAGTTGATGGGGGCCTTTCTCCGCTGGAACAGTAAATCTAATAAACATTCATCAAGTTGTTTGATGCTTAGGGTGAGACAATCGAAAAAGATTCGGCAAACATTAAATGTTACACCTATGGTTTTGAGGCGGGGCACTATGCCCACTTCGCGTAGGGGTGGCAGAGGCTTCAGTACTGGGGAGTTAGCTGAGATAGGTCTCAATGTGGCAGATGCGAGGCGGCTTGGGCTGAGCGTCGATGTGAAGCGAAGTTCCGTTCATCAGTGGAATGTAGCTTCTCTGAAAACTGTTTTGAGGGCTAAGAAGCCCAAGGGTAAACGGAAAGTGCAAATGGAGGCTGGGCAAGAGAAACCTTGAGACTGAATGAGCGAATTCGGAGCTTTATCTCTATAGATCTCACAGCGAAGGAGCTACTTGACAGGCTTGCTGAGTTACAGCGGCAGCTGTCAGGCTCAGAGGCAGATCTGAAACCCATCAAACCGGAGAACATACACTTCACACTTCGCTTCCTTGGGGATGTAGACCCCTCAACATTGGAAGCTGTGCGCAGGGATATGGCTACCGTCAAGTTCAATACCTTCAATATGAACCTGAGGGGAGTGGGGGTCTTCCCAAATCTTAACCGGATAAACGTAATCTGGGTTGGCGTCTCCAAAGGTGAGGATGAAGTAAGAATGCTCTCCGCTAAACTTGAGTCAGCCCTTAAGGGGACAGGCCTCCGCCCAGATACCAAAGGCTTCACTCCCCATCTTACCGTGGCCAGAGTTAGGACGGGGCGGAACAAAGACAGGCTCGCAGCTATAGTAAGCCAACTTAAAGAGTATGAGGTAGGGTCAATGGACGTAACTTCCATCCGGCTGAAGAAGAGCGTTCTTACCCCCCAAGGTCCAATCTACTCAACGATCTTTGAGGTTCCAGCCAGTGGCTAAGACAGCTGACATAGAAAGCATACTCAGAAAAGTAACAAAGAGGGAGACCCCCTCACAGACGGATCGCCGGCGAGTTGAATCATTAGCTGAAAAGCTGAGGGGACGGGTTGAGGAGAAAGTTAGGCAGCGTGGGGCTTCAGCCGAGGTGAGGCTGGAAGGCTCAATTGCTAAAGACACTTGGCTAAAGCACGGCGCAGACATCGACATTTTCATGCTCATTCCCAGCTCGGTTAAAAGAGAGAAACTTACCTCCACTTACCTCCCGCTAGCTAAGGAGAGCATGAAGGGCTTTCGCTGCACGGAACGTTACGCTGAGCACCCGTACCTCAACGTTCAAGTAGCCGCAGATATTGAGGTGAACATCGTTCCCTGTTACGATGTTGAACCCCCAAACTGGAAGAGCGCAACCGACAGGACGCCCTATCACACCAAGTACGTGAAGAAGCATCTTGGAAACAGACAGAAGAAGAACGTAAGATTGCTGAAGAGATTTATGAAAGGCATCGGCGTCTACGGCGCAGATATAAAAGTAGGTGGCTTCAGTGGCTACCTAACTGAGCTTCTCATCATCCATTACGGCGGCTTCACACCTACCCTAAATGCCTCCCGCCGGTGGAAGTTAAAAGAGGTCATAGACTGCGAAAACTACTATGGGGGTAGGACTGAGGAAGTTGAGAAACTCTTCGATGAACCACTAATAGTCATTGACCCTGTGGACCGCTGTAGGAACGTAGCATCAGCCGTTACACCCAATGCGTTTAACCTCTTCAGCGCTGCTGCTAAGTTCTTCCTCAAAAAACCCAAGCTAACCTTCTTTTACCCTCTGGCAGTTAAGCCATTGGACATGGTTGGACTCTGCAGGGTGTTGGAGGCACGTAGGACAGATATCCTTTTTCTAGAGTTCGGGAAAGTGAGGGCAGTGCCTGACATCCTCTGGGGGCAACTGTACAAGACTCAGAGAGCCATATCCAACTTACTTAGACAACATAACTTCAACGTTTTGAGATCTGCAGTTTGGAGCAATGAGGAGAGATCCAATATCCTACTCTTCGAACTTGAGACCTCAACGCTAAGGGGTGTCAAGAAACATTATGGTCCTCCCATACTCTCTACTGAGGAAGATCGATTTCTCCCCAAGTATCTAGGTTCCCCGATAACGGTTTCGGGGCCCGCTATAGAGGCGGGCAGGTGGGCGGTACTAATAAAGCGGGAACACAGAAATGCCGAGGTTCTTCTCCGCGAGAAGCTTGTT
>DAOVDL010000171.1 GCA_030669485.1 Candidatus Bathyarchaeota archaeon | reverse complement strand
TATCCCATAGATCATCAGGGTGTTGCTAAGCACTTCTTCTATCGTATCTTTGACTAAAGCCCTCTTGACTATCAAATCTTCCGCAGTAAACTGAGCAGTTGATGACTTGACAGCCTCCTGAATCGCTGGTCTTACAACTCTCTCGGTGGACTCTTGTCTCAATTCCTGATAGACTTTATTTGCTCTGTCGGGCTTGATGTGATAGTTTAAAGTCACTTCTGTGGAAACGTCTTGCAGGTCTTTAGATGCAGCCGTTGTTTTGGCCTCCTCCTTTAGAATCTGCACATTTATCTGCACAACCCTCTGTTGTATTGGTACTACAAAGTGCAGACCCTCATCCAAAACTATATCCGTATTAACCGCACCCCAATCCAGAATAACACCTCTATAACCAGAATCGACAATCACCACCGTCTGAGACACCAGCACAGCAATGACTAATATAGCAACAAGGATCGGAAGACCTGTCTTTAGAGCTCTGGGAGAGATTGTCACTTGGGGGGCTTGTCTATCTCTAAACATCTCCTTATCAAACCTCCTCTCTTTCATTTTGTTGACTGACTCGGTAACTATAAACATTTCCAAAAAACAGTCGCTGTGAAACATTTCTAAGCTAGCTAGCACATAAGAACGAGGCAGAAAAATAATTTTTGTTGTTGTAAGGCTTCCATCTTCTATACTAATTAATAATGCTAGAAACTTTCAACTATTTTTTGGATGAAAAACTGTGTTACTTTTGATTAATTCTTATTTATAGCAGTAGTTACGTAACATCATTTCCCATGTTTTAACCCTGCTTTTCCGATTTTTAGTTAGCTAGAACATTATTCCATATTCGCCGTATTTCGTTTGAGACTGGGCTGTTGGGCGCATACTCGACCACTGTTTTCCCTGAGACCATAGCCTCGGTCACAGCTGGGTTGAATGGTATTTTACCTACAACTCCTATCCCACTCTTCTGGCAGAACTCAACTATCTTCTCAGCATTCTCACTGTTTATGTCGTACATGTTGATGCAGACGAGGGGGGTTATGTTGAAATGCTTTGCTACGCCCAGTATTCTTTCTAGGTCATGGATCCCCGACATAGTTGGCTCTGTAACTATAACGGCTAGGTCCACCCCGGTCAGGGAGGCTATCACAGGGCAGCCGATTCCTGGGGGGCCGTCTATCAGTATGAGGTTTCTACCTTCTTTTTCAGCTATCTGCCGGGCATTATGTCGTACAAGCGTCACCAGCTTGCCGGAATTTTCCTCAGCCGGGTTCATTCTTGCATGTGAAAGGGGACCAAACCGGGTTTTAGAGGTCAAGGCATACCCGGCGACACCCTCCTTGAAGCTTATCGCATCCACGGGGCAGACATGTGAGCAGATGCCGCAGCCCTCGCAGAGTGTGGGGTTGACTGTGAGGTCTTTTATCGCGTTGAACCTGCAAACCTCCACACACCTTCCACACTCGTTACATTTCAGGCTATCAATTATGGCCACTTTAGATCCTTTGAACTCTTCTTTGGTCATCAAGGTTGGTTCTAGGAGGAGGTGGAGGTCTGCAGCGTCTACATCGCAGTCAGCTATTACGATATCTTTTGCCAGCGCTGCAAATGATGCCGTGATTGTTGTTTTCCCGGTTCCGCCTTTTCCGCTGACTACGGCTATCTGCTTCATTCACCCACCTGCCCCTTGATGTTCTTGAAAAGCTGTAGGAAACGTTCTCGCCACTCAGGCATCTCTCTTATGAAGGGGGTTCCTCTTGAGTATAGTTCCGCTATTCTTCTGTCATAGGGGATCTCAAGCAGAATTTCGATCTTCTCTTCTTTGCAGTACTCGTAAACCTTTTTATCGCCGACACCGGCGCGGTTTACTATAACTCCGAATGGGATTTTGATCTCCCTCAAAACTGCGATCATCAATTTTAGGTCATGTAAGCCGAAGGGTGTTGGCTCTGTGACTAGAACGCAGTAATCGCTTCCATAGACCGATACAACAACAGGGCAGGAAGTGCCGGGGGGTGCGTCAATTATGTTGACCCTGTGGCTGTCGATCTCCTTTTTCACCTCACGTATCACTGGAACAGCCATAGGTTCACCGATGTTCAACTCCCCAAACGTGAATCCCATATCTCCAACTTTACCCTTCTTGACCACACCGATCTGTCTGTGCTCTTCAGTTATGGCGTTCTTCGGGCAGACTATGGAGCAGCCGCCACATCCGTGGCATAGCTCAGGAAAAACCATTACCTTCTTCGGGATCACGACTATGGCGTTGTACTCGCAGAACTTGGAGCATTCTCCACAGTAATCGCAGAGACTCTCATCTACTTTAGGTATAGGTATATAGACAGGGTTGATGTTGGTGATTTGTGGTTTCAGGAAAATATGTGCATTGGGCTCCTCCACATCACAGTCCAAGAACCATGTATTCTGGAGGGATAATGCCATATTCACGGCTACAGTTGTCTTCCCTGTACCACCCTTACCGCTAGCTACAGATAGGATCACACCAAATCCTCTATATGTCTAGCTTCAATGTCGGTGCGTCTTGCATGCGTTCTCATCGGAGGCTTCTTGAAGCATACCCGCCTGCCATGCCCTGACCGCATCTTTCACCGTTCCGGAGGCGCCTACGTAAACCTCGATGCCGTACTGCTCA
>DAOVDL010000036.1 GCA_030669485.1 Candidatus Bathyarchaeota archaeon | reverse complement strand
CAGCTGCCAAAAGTGCAGCATGAAGCGCCGCTGTTCCAGAGTTCATAGCCACAGCGTACTTGGTGCATATACACTTGGCGAAGCTCTCCTCAAACATCTTAGCGTAGGGGCCGTTTCCATCCTTCCTTGTTAACACCCCACTCTTCAAAACGCCTATCACTGCCTCGATCTCCTCTTTACCTAGCACGGGCTGTGAGATGGGAATTGTCTTCCGCAACTTTCCACTACACCATTAACTCTCTCTTTCACACGTTCCAAGATAAATAGCTATCATACAACTCCAGTTGCAGGAAATAACTACTTCCAACTCTAAAGAGAGATATCATAGGTGCCTGCCTTATAAGATTAATAGAGAAAGCAGGCAGGGCCGGGCTCCGCTACAGACAGTTTATACACTTCTGACAATGTGGAAATCTTCTCTTCAAGAACCCGTTAAGATCATTTAGAAGAGAATCACACCAACCCTGTTCCCACCAGTAACCAACACTACGACCACCTCGGGTAGGGGGTATCCACGTTTGTCCACACTTGACCACATTTGCCCACTATTGTCCACAGTGTGGATACCCCCCTAAAAACCAACCCAGTTAAAACCTTGCTAAAAAGCAGACAGCAAGCTGCTCAACACAGCGATACTAGTAAGCGTTACATGAAGTCATTTAGACTCATTTTGTTCTTCTGCTTCGCTGAGCCTTGCTTCTTAGCTTCTTCAGCATCCTCAACCTCAAGTTTTCCGTAAACGCCGTCGTATCCCGGAATGATTTTCACTCTGCCCTCTCTCACTTGGATTATGAAGCGGGCTAATCTCTGGTCTACGGCCTTGCAGAGACTTTTGAATTCTGTGTCCAAGAGCACCGTGTACTCGCTTCCGAACTTAGCAATTAATAGATTGTATATGTCCCACACTTTTCGGCTTGCAAGGGTGGTTACCCCCACAGTTGAGGCTATTATCTCGGATAGTGGAAGAAGATGTACGTAACCAGGAACGTTCTTGGGCTTGAAGCCTGCAGGTCTGTCTGCCAACTCCCCGATCCGCTGTTCCACCCCTTTGGTCATCCTCCGCCCGCAGACTGGGCATATGCCTTGGTGCGCTATAGCCTCAGAGGCAGGCATTGAAACCTCGCATCTTCGGTGACCAGACCAATGATATTTCCCATAGGTTGGATTGGTCTCTATAGTGAAGAGGAAACGGTTGGGGTCCTTGGATCTTACCGCCTCTACGACGCCAAGGTAAGACAACTCATCGAGCTCTAAGACATTTGCTTCACGGCCTAGCCTCCAAGGCCAGTAGCTGTGGCTGTCAGAGTTAGAGACCAACGTCAATCTATCAAGATTGCTTAACCGCCAGTTCATAGGCGGATTGGAGGAGAGCCCAGTCTCAAGGGCAAAAATCTTACAACTCATATCTTGATAACAATCTTCTAAGCGATCGAAGCCACTAAAGGCTCCGAAGAGGCTAAACCATGGCGTCCAAGCATGAGCGGGAAAGATCACGTTCTCCTTGGAAACACCAAGGATCACCTCCACTAACTCTGGTGGAGTTATTTGCAAGGTTGGTCTGCCGTCAGCTTCTAGAGATCCATACTTTGAGAGAACAGCATTTACTTGCTCGACCACCTCTAGGTTAGGGGACCAGATAACGTGATGGATCTTCCTGATCTTCCCCTCGAACTCGAAGATAGTATGTACCTCTGCGGTGAGCATGAAAATGGTCTTATAGTTAGCCGGTGAGTTGATGGTGTAAAATCCGCTTTCAGGCGTTTTTACGAGCTTCTCCTTCAGCTCCCTTAACCAGTTAGGGTGGGTGAAATCTCCTGTTCCTACAAGGGTTAGACCTTTGATCCCAGCATACTGGGCAATAGCCTGGATGCTCATCGCTTGGCTTGTGGCTTTACTGTACTTCGAGTGGATGTGGGCATCCATAATAACTCTCAATGAAACCACCGTAATAGGCATATGCCAGATATCTGAGCTGTCTGAAAGATCTGTCTGCAAGGGATCTGTTAAGAAGTATTCTCTCACAAAGATATTATAAGTAGCGACCCAACTTGGTGTTAACTTTGATAGGTGCTTACGTCCTTACATTACATTGCCGGAGAACCCACTTACTCAAAGTTGGCAGACTAGGGGAGATAAAGGTAAGAAGTGGATACTACGCCTACGTGGGCTCGGCCTTCGGAAGAAATCTAACTATAGAAAGTAGGTTGAAGAGGCATAGAAGAGTAAAATCAGAGAATGCCCAACGCTTACACTGGCACATCGATTACCTACTAGCTGATAGTGAAGTGAACCTCTTGACTGCCTTACCTGTAGAAGCTCAGAGAAGAGTAGAGTGCAAGATCTCGAAGAGGATTTGGGAGATAGCCGACGCTGTGATAGCAAACTTCGGATCATCAGACTGCAGGGATGGTTGCAAGGGTCACCTCTACTATTTCAAGGCTCAACCCCTAAAACGGATAGCTGTTGCTTGCTCGGAACTTACAAGGGCGGCTTCTCTATAGATATCTCTATGGTGCTGACATTAGACTTTCGGTTTTCCCTTTCAACCAGCTCAGTGCCAATGTTTATTTTCTGCACTACCAAATCCTTGACGAATGCCCTCTTCAACAGCTCAACTGTATCAACGGTTTTACTGATAGCTTTACCTCTAGCTTTCAATACGATGTTATTCACACCTTGATTGAAGAAAGTGACGCATGCAACAATATAGTTCATCACAGGTTTACTGCCCACCAAAACTATATTCGGTTTAGACACTGCGTTACCGGTTTTCTCAGCCATGTTTCAAACCCTAACATCGATTTTATAGTCCTACCCTATACTTGAAAAATATTTCGTGTAAAAAACTCCGAAAAGTTATAGAGGTATAGCCTTTCTCCATGGGATTGGTAGCCTCGAAAGAAATATATAATACCCTTATAGTATGACATGGGAGCCATAAAGTGTACTATTTAAATTACTTTTTTGGTTAATGCACATAAACGTTTGTTATAGATATCCGTACTTGGTGGGAGAGAGGGTACTGTGTTAACCGAAATCAGATGGCATGGGAGAGGAGGCCAGGGAGTTGTAACAGCAGCGCTCTTGCTTGCACACGCAGTAATCAGGGAGGAGGGATATGCTCAGTCCTTCGCAGAATTTGGACCCGAGAGAAGAGGCGCTCCCTTGGTAGCTTTCACAAGGATTGATGACAAACCAATAAACCTCCGGTGTAACATTTACAATCCGGATGTTGTTGTAATTCTTGATCCAAAGCTCCTAACGATCTTAAACGTGACTGGGGGGTTAAAAAAAGAGGGGTATCTAATAATTAATACATTCAAAACGCCCAGAGAGATGTTGAAAACATTTAATTTTTCCAGTTCAGTTGCAACTGTCAACGCCACGAAGATAGCTTTAGAAGAGCTTAGGGTTCCTATAGTGAACACAGCGATGTTGGGCAGTGTTGTGAATGCATTAAACGCTGCGAAGCTCGAAACAGTGATCGATGCAATCCATGAAAGATTCAAAGATGACATAGCTGAGAGGAATGCTAATGCCGCTAGAAGGGCGTTTAATGAAACTGAAATAATTAAGGCGAGATAGACTTGTCTAAACTAAAATCTTGGAAGGAAATACCGAAGGGCTGTATGATTGTAACACCAGGCAGCAGTATGCAATATGAAACTGGAACTTGGAGAACTGCCTTTAAACCAATTTTGGACAAAAAGAAATGTACCAAGTGCGGGATCTGCTTTGTTTTCTGTCCAGATGCGGCTATTAGTCCAGATTTTGAGATTGACTACGATCACTGTAAGGGCTGCGGCATTTGTGCCCACGAATGCCCTGTTAAGGCAATAGTGATGGTGGAGGAGAAAATGTAGAATGATTACTAAAAGAATGCCGCTTCCCACAAATTACGCAGTAGCTTATGCTGCCAAAGCATGTGATGTCGATGTTGTAGCTGCATATCCTATCACACCTCAGAGCAATGTGGTTGAACGTATTGCTCAGTTTGTGGCAGATGGAGAATTAAGAGGCGAGTATATACCAGTAGAATCTGAACACTCAGCTATGAGTGCTTGCATAGGGGCCTCGTTAACGGGGGCTAGGGCCTTCACTGCTACATGTTCCCAAGGCCTAGCATTAATGCATGAGTGTTTGTTCATAGCCTCTGGATTGAGGTTACCAATTGTTATGGGTGTGGCGAATAGAACCCTCTCAGCCCCTATAAACATTCATGTTGACTACCAAGACACTATGGCTTCAAGGGATTGCGGATGGGTGCAGATTTATGTTTCATCAGCCCAAGAGGCATATGACTCCATAATTCAAGGATGCAAACTCGGGGAGCTTGATGAGTTAATGTTACCAGTCATGATATGTTATGATGGCTATGTGTTAAGCCATACTCATGAAGCTGTATTGATTCATCGTGACGAGGATGTTCAAGCCTTCATTCCGAAGAAGATGAGGGAGTTTACATTAAACCCAGACAAGCCTATAGCGATGGGAGTCTTCTGTATGCCAGACTATACTTACGAATTCAAATATCAATTGGTTGATGCTCTTGAAAAGGTGCCAAACCACCTAAGAAAGGTTGATGAGGAGTTTGGGAAGAGGTTTGGCAGAAGCTACGGACTGTATGAAACATATCGAATTGAGGACGCTGATTTTGTTATGGTTACGATGGGGGCTATAGCCAGCACTGCAAAAGTTGCAGTTGACGAGCTTCGCCGAGAGGAAAAAAAGGTAGGTCTATTTAGACCGAGGCTGTTTAGGCCACCGCCTATCCAAAAATGGAGGGAAATCCTATCAAAGGCGAAGGTGTTAGTCGTTGTGGACAGGGCGATCGGCTTCGGGAGCACTGTTGGTCCTCTGCTATCTGAGATCTTGGGCGTATTTATGAACGAGAAGGATAGACCGTTATTCTCGAATTATGTTGCTGGAATTGGGGGAAGGGATGTCACAGTGGCTGATCTAAAAAACATGTTTAACAAGACTATTGACGCCTATAAGGAGAATAAAGTTGGAAAGGTCTGCGAGTATTACGGTGTAAGGGGATAGAAAATGTGCTCGCTCTATAAGACACTAGCAGATTTTCCGAAGGAAGAATACTTCACATCTGGTCACAGGCTGTGCCCAGGTTGCCCTGAAGGTATACTTTCACGGTATGTAACAAAAGTCGCAGGCAAAGATTGTATTATCATTAGCCCTACCGGCTGTCTCGAGGTTGCCACCTCCATATTTCCAGAGACACCTTGGAGGGTGCCATGGGCTCATGTAGCCTTCGAAAATGCAGCGTCAGTGGCCTCAGGTATTGAATCAGCAATAAAAGCTCTGAAGAAGAAGGAAGTGATATCTAAAGATAGGAAAATTTCTGTGATAGTGATAGCTGGTGATGGAGGAACAACAGATATTGGCATTCAATCGTTAAGCGGCATGATGGAGAGAGGCCATAAAGTCCTTTACATCTGCCAAGATAACGAGGCATATATGAATACAGGAATCCAAAGAAGTGGGTCAACCCCCTTCGGTGCATGGGCTACAACTTCACCTGTCGGAAAAATTTTGAAAGGTAAAACTCAGCCTAAGAAGGATATGATTGCGATAGCAGTGGCTCACAATATACCCTACGTTGCTAGCGGTATTGTCTCCCACTGGGTTGACCTTTTAAACAAAATTAAAAAAGGAATCAATACCGAGGGGCCTGCTTACATCCATGTACTTTGCCCCTGCCCGACCGGGTGGAGATTTGATTCTAGCCTTACGGTTGAGATTGGTAAATTGGCTGTGCAAACTGGTATGTGGATTCTCTACGAGGTTCAAGAAGGTAAAATGACTGTAACCACCCGGGTTCCGAGGAGGAAAAAGGTAGAGGAATACCTCAAGATGCAAGGGCGTTTTAGACATTTAACGGAAGAGAATGCCCGCAAAATTCAACAACAGGTCGATGAGTCTGTCGCTGAAGTCAATAGGCTTGTGGGAACGGAAGTTGTAGGTCCAGTACGTTAAAGTCGTTGCAGGTATACTAAAGCAAGGTTGTAGGCAATAGTAAGGGTTACCATGAGTGTAAACTTAACTCGTTTTTCTTCTAGCAAAGGATAGATCATATGCTTTTACTTGGAGGCTTCCCGATGGTTACACCGTTTTGATGATGAAGTCTGAACTTTTCACAGGGTTTACCCTATCAATTTTCAATGAAAAATGAAAATATATGACCGCAGTTCTAATATGCCGAGTGAAGATTACGTTCGAATGAATTAAGAACGGCTTGAAAAGTTAATATACAGCTTTTGGGAGGTTGACTGTTGAACATCTAACAAGGACATATATAGATGTATATTAGTTGGAACCAATTTAAGGTAAGGCCCCGCCGAGTAGATGAAGGGTTATGAGTGAGCACTCGATAAGCCCCACTATCTTCCACTTTCTTGAGAGAAGTATAGGTAAGAGGGTTGCTATAATCTTGGACAGGGACTTTGGATATGAGGGAAATATTGAGGCTATCTCTCATACTCCGCCGGGCATCTGGTTGGCTGATGCTGACGCTGTGATTCTCAGGTCAACGGTGGCTAATCCGATACCAAGGGTTGTAACTCGAGAAAAGAAGAGCGAGATTTTCATTCATTTGAACGCTGTTCATAGGGTGGAGGTTCTTCCTCAGAAGAAGGGCTAGAAGAAAATTGGAGCTAAGGCTATAACCGCTGTGATGACTATAGCCATTATAACTATTATCTCAGGTCGAACTTTTATCCCAGCAGTCTCTTCCTCATAGAAGCGGAGAAGCCCTGCAGCTACGCTGGGCATTGGGGTTTCAGACTTTCTTCTCTTCACCCT
>DAOVDL010000145.1 GCA_030669485.1 Candidatus Bathyarchaeota archaeon | reverse complement strand
CGTACCTGTCAACTGTTTTGCAGGGGATGATGATGGAGACCTTAAGCATCGGGGGGAGCCTCAACCGACAGTCTGTAATTGTGTTCTCCCCTTAAAACTATAGGCACCGCAATGGGATTTGATTCATATTTGCCCACACTTGTCCACGTTTGTCCACACTTACCCACCATTGTCCACACTTGCCCACGTTTGTCCACAATTGTCCACCTTTGTCCACAGTGTGGGCACCCCCCCCAAAAACCAACCCAGATAAACCCACTATAAAAACGGGTCAAAACAGTTTAGTCAACACAGCGACAAACAGTAAAAGAATAAATCAGACAACAGATTCCTACATATATCCTCACTGCTTGGAGACCAACTGTATATGCGAAAAACACTGCTACTAGACTACGATGACACCCTCCACGATACAATCTCACAGTTTAAGAAGAAACTAGATGGCATTCTAGGAATGAGTGGCGGGCAGCTCTGGCATCTCTACATAGAGGAGATCCATAGAGATATTGTGCACAAGCTCTACCCTGAGAAGCATGACGACCAAGAATTCCATCTCAGCAGCCTCTTCAAAAAGATAGGGCAGCCTTACAACCAATCAATTGTCGAGACATTTATTAGGCGTTACAGGGAGACGGAGGAGGCATGTTGGAAGACACCGACTTTCTTTCCAGATGCCATACCCTTCCTGAACAGGGTGAAGGATCTTGGTTATAAACTCGTCATCGTGACGGGTAAATGGGCTGAAGAGAAGGCCCGGTCTCTCAATGAACATGGATCTAAAATATACTTCGATCATGCATTCGGTGAAGCTGCCCTAGGCTACTTGAAGACTGACCCGGGATATTACAGGGAAGCCCTGAAGCGTTCGAACACCACTGCTGAGAACGCCATTATGATCGGCGATTCATTACTCAATGACATTGAACCAGCTGAGGCTGTAGGCATAAAGACCATATGGGTAAACCGAGGGGGACAGAGGGCTGAAGGCACGCAAGTTAACCACGACTTCGAGGTAAGAAACCTCTTAGAGATCTTGAACTACCTCCTAGAAATTTGAGTTAGATAGGGCAGTATAGCCATCAAATCCTTTCCTTCCACAACAACATCCGCAGCATCCCTCACCTTATACTCTCTAGCGTTGAAGGCTATGCCAAAACCTGCAGCCTTAAACAGCGGGATATCGTAGACACTATCCCCCACAGCAGCACATTCCTCAGGAGTTATCCCTTCCAAGTAAGCTAACTCTTTGAGGAACCTAACCTTATCCAAGAGAGCAACAGCTTTCTCACACTCCCCCGACAAGTACCCTCCGCTGTCGATAACAAGTCTGTTGGAGAACGATCGGTCTATATCAAGCTGCCTTCTTACACGGTCGACTAGAAGGGAGATACCGCTACTTATTATAGCCGTTCTGTACCCTGCATCTTTCAAGGCAAAAACTGTTTCTGATGCACCCTTCATAAGTGGCAGTCGATCCAGAATCCTCTTTATCTGAGCTGCTGACACTTTACCCCAGAGATTTACATCCAACCTCGTAAACTCCTTATAATCTATCTTCCCTTCAAGGTACTTCCGATAGTTCTCTTCATTATCCACTTTGAAGGCTCGATGAACCGCCTGCCAGCTACTATCCACATCTACAAGAACACCATCTAGATCGAAGACTACAAGCTGCAACCCCTCATGTCTGACCACTGGTTTCATCTTCCCCTTTCACATCCTTCATATCCTTGATCTCAACCACGTTATATAGAAATCTCCCCCATTTTGAGGTCAAGGATACATGTACAGCTTCAACCTACTGGTCTCATGTCCATGGAATGTCCACCGTGAGGCGAGACATGAAGTAATTCGCCTCCTTAGGGGGATAGATGACAGAAACCCTGAAGTAGGGCAAACTGCAGCCAAAGGAGTCCTCGGCGTCAATACCAGCCTCGACAGCCACAGAGCAGTAAGAGAAATTAGAGAATGCTGCTTGGTCGATCCATCTATCCTAAGGTTCACCCTGAAGTGGGTACCGATCGATCTCTGGACAAACTCAGATCTTATCTCCCTCAAAGAGGGAGTCTCAAAGCTGAAGGAAATGATAAGGCCGGGGGAGCGGTGGAGAATAACCGTTGAGAAAAGACGTTACACTGCAATGCATAAACTTGAAATTATCAAGGAAATTGCAACACTAGTAGATGAGAAGGTAGATCTGAAGACCCCCGATAAGATACTGCGCATAGAGATAATCGGAAAGAACGCCGGCATCTCGGTTCTGCATCCCGCTGATGTTCTCTCAGCGGCTAAACCTTTCTAGCAAGTCACACCGAAGTAGAATAACGTGGGATCAACAGGAAGCTATCCCCAGATCTATGGGTATAAACCGATTAATTCCAAGACCGCTTTCTTCCGATAAATCATCTCGCTCATTTAGCGTAATAAAATAAATGGATACCTCAACCTATGATCAACAGTCGTCCACTACACTATCAATTCTCCTACCTCTCCCTCTCCCCCCGAATGAAGCTCTCCACCCACTCCTTGGCCACACAGTCAGAGACCATGACGGGGGGATGCTTGAAGGCGTAGGAGGAAATACTTGTCAAGGGTCCCTTTACACCCCTGTCCAAGGCCAGCTTCACCGCCCTGATAACATCAATCATAACGCCCGCACTGTTAGGAGAGTCCTCCACCGTAAGCTTCACATCAAGGTCAAGATGTACCCCCCCAAACTTCTTCCCCCTCAGCTTAATGTAACAGATCTTCCTGTCACCGAGGAAGGGCACATAGTCTGAGGGACCGATCCTTACCGGTATCTTGTAGGGCAGCAGGCTGGTCACAGCTTCAGTTTTGCTTATACGCTTTGAGGTAAGCCGATCCTCAACAGTCATATTCTGGAAGTCAGTGTTGCCGCCAATATTCAGCTGGTAGGTCTCCTCAACCTCTACGCCACGATCCTTAAACAAATCCACCAACGCCCTGTGAACTATCGTGGCCCCAACCTGACTCTTGACATCATCCCCCGCAACGGGAAGCCCCGCTTCCTCGAAACGCTTCACCCACCCCGCATCAGAGGTTATGAACTCAGGAATAGCATTGACAAATGCACATCCAGCCTTCAACGCAGCCTCAGCATAGTACACCGTAGCCTTTCGACTGCCTACGGGCAGATAGTTTATGAGCATATCTGCCCCTGCCGCCTTC
>DAOVDL010000161.1 GCA_030669485.1 Candidatus Bathyarchaeota archaeon | reverse complement strand
TGATACGGGGCCTCTGCCCTAGTTTTGTAGGGGGAATGAATTACCCCCACTGGTTTCAACTCGAACTTAACATCACCCATAAGATTGCTCCCCTCAACTCTGATTCAGAAACATGCTTTTATGGTTACCCTCTCAGACCGTAGCAGACCTGAGCATAGTTAACACCTGCCTCCTGAGCAGGATGATCTTTTCAGGGAAAATGTCTTGAGTTGCTTTTTTCCTTACGCTTGCTTTGTTAGGTACGAAAAAGTTAAGGGTGTTTTGTTCCTAGCGCTTCCTTGATCTTCTTCAAGAATTCTTCTGCGTCGTTTACTACCATTTCAGCGCTTGACCCTGAGAATGTCAGTCCGTAGTCTGCTTCTTCTCTCAGATCCATGGCATCTTCGAATTTTTGGGTGAGTTCTTCGTCCATTCTGCCTGACTTGATGAATATTTCGTTTATAGCTATCAGCAGTGCACGGTGGCTTTTCTCTCTGTATCCTGGCTGTACAGTAGTGCTCTGGCTGCATGGAACATAGAATAGTATGCTTGGACGGTTGCCCATTTGAATTTCTCTCTGGAGAACGAGTCTTCTGCATCTTTGAGGTCGGATGCAGCGGCTCTCATTTCTTTGAGGATGAGCTTCCTGTCAGGTTTAATTCTTGTTAGCTTTCTCTTGTTGAGCATCTCTCGGATTTTATAGGTCATTCTGTCTGCCATAGTGTGATTCCCTTCATGATTCTTTCATATAATGGTTTATCCTTGGAGCGCAACTTTACAAATTCTGTGGCGTTCAGGATTATTGGAGATATCTTCCTGTTGAGGCTTTTCTCATATTGGTTTATCATCTTGCTGACTTCGCTTTTCTGGTCGGTGAGGATTAAGAGGTCGATGTCACTGTCTTTAACATCGGTGCCCTCAGCGCAACTGCCGTACAATATTGCTCTCTTGCTTTTTCCCCTTAACCTATCAGCTAATTCTTTCAGCCGATATAGGTTTGAGAGAACCTTGAATTGCCTTACCACAACGTTTCCAGTGTTGAGTTTGTAGAAGACCATCTTCCCTTTTCTCTTACTCTCTAGGAAGTCAAGTTTTGAAAGTTGCCTCAGTATCCGGTTGGCAGAACCCTTACTTATGCCGACTCTCCGCATAACCTCTCTTTCATGAAATTCTTCCGTAGGATAAGCGAAAAAGAACTCAAGTACCCGCATTATTGTGGGAGTGATGAAGTCTAATTTTTGGGGCATACGGTCAATATTTTATACTTCAACGTTTAAATACTTATCCTAATTCAAATTCGAAGTCTCGTGGGCGCCCACCATTATCCGCCCATATCAACATTGATCAACAATGTGGATACCCCCCTCTCAGCAGCCAACCGCCCAACCGTTGACCACGATGATCCTCAAGGGTTCTCGGTGTAGACACCCCTCCAAGCACCAGAATCCACCATTGTCCACACTTGACCACGTTTGTCCACCTTTGTCCACCATTACCCACACTTACCCACACTTGTCCACAATTGTCCACAGTGTGGATACCCCCCCTAAAAACCAACCCAGTTAAACCCACTATAAAAACGGGTCAAAACATCCAGCCCACTCAACAGAGACATACCCCTCCCCGCACCCACACCTATCAACAATCATCACCAAGGGTAAACAATGTTCAACAATGGTAACACCCCCCCTCCCCACACCCGTCAAAACGCCACCAAACCAGTAAAAGCTTATAAATCCGATAACCGCCTTAAGTTGGATACCATACCGATAAGGGTGAGGCGAATGCAGAAAGGATTTTATGTAAAGTTTGAGGTGCCGAAGGAGCTGGCAGATGCAGCCTATGAAGCCCTACAAGTAGCCAAAGACACCGGCGGGAAACTGAGAAGAGGAACCAACGAGGCAACCAAGGCCATTGAGCGAGGCACCGCTAAACTCGTCCTCATAGCTGAGGATGTGGAACCCCCAGAGGTCGTAGCACACCTACCCCTCCTATGCGAGGAGCGAAAGATCCCCTACATCTATGTACCAAGCAAAGAGAAGCTTGGACAGTCCTCAGGCATAGAAGTGAAGTCCGCAGCCATTGCCATAGCTGAAGCCGGAGACTCCAAGGACCTGATCGCCGAGATCATCAAAAAACTCGAGGCTATAAAGAAGGCTTAAAGAGAAGGCTTCTCCAATGAGTCACCAGCGACAATACACCCCCTCAGAAGTCGTTCAAATAATTGGAAAAACAGGGGTAACTGGCGAAGTCATGCAAGTTCGGGTAAAGGTTCTTGAAGGAAAAGACAAAGGACGAGTTATAACTAGAAACATACGCGGACCAGTGAGAATGGGAGACACCCTACTCCTCAGAGAAACTGAAAGAGAAGCAAAGAAGATAAGCCGCTAGGAGTGACCCCAATTGCCGAAGCCCAGAATATGCTCCTTCTGTGGTAAAGAATTCCCTTCAGGCCAAGGTATGATGTACGTTCGAAACGACGGCACCATACTCTGGTTCTGCTCAAGCAAATGCAGAATAAGCTCCCGCAATATGAAAAGAGATTCACGAAAACTCAAATGGACCGCCTACTACGGAAAGAAGGAGAGAGGCAAAGGCTAAACCGCCACCATAACAAACCGAGATCCTCAAACAGAGTCTATAGACAATATGCAGTGATCTATGAGAACAGGGAAGCTCAGCCCTGCGCAGCCCCCTCTAAGACCTCAATTTGTAACCGCATTTATCCCTACAATAAATTATTGTTTATAGATTCTATACGTACAGTTTATGTGCGAAACGTTATATTGGGCTAATAGTAAGTAAAAGAA
>DAOVDL010000153.1 GCA_030669485.1 Candidatus Bathyarchaeota archaeon | reverse complement strand
ATCGTTCGTTTCCAGCCTCCAATAGCGTTGAAATGCAGGCTATCCCGCTTCTCTTAACGTCTTCAGGGCTTAAGGTAAGGTGGCTTAGCTCTAAGCCGAAGACAAGCGAGTGATTTTTCTCATAAAAAGCCTTACATAGGAAATTATTGTATTTGAGGCCGTTCAATATCCCTCGAATACTCCTGATGTCCGTGCTGAGGAAAGGGTATCCTTCTCTCTCAGCGCTTTCCACCATCCTTGAGGCCAGTCTTTTATGGATCATTTCGTCCTCTCCAAGGTTTTCTGTGTGGGCGTCGATCACAGCTTCTAATTCGCTGTACCAGAGGCTGTGAACATCTACCACTGCATCAGGCTTGTAGGGTTCAGCAAGCTTTCCTACTATGCATTCTTCCAACCTTGAAAGCCTGTCAGATGGTGCGTGAAATTCCTTCCTTGCGCATCCGTCAGGGTTCGCAACAGGTACGACGATGATATGTTGTTTTTTTCTTATCTCCGAAGCCTTTTCTGATGTTAACCATTCTAGCAACCCTAGCCCAACGGTTCTTGTACCCAGCTCGTTTCCATGTCGACCGCAGACAATGAGGCCAACCTCCTTCTCAGTCACTGGCAGGCTTTTATCTGTCACGTGGACTGCCATAACGTCTCGGTTCTCATCAGAGAGGCCGACAGACTCCATGTGTGCTATCTCTGGGTTTTCTTCCACAAATTTGTCCAAGGTTTCATAGATCTTTTCAAGAGAGGGAAATGAACTTGAAGACATGATTGTTTCACTTATAGAGATCTGTTTTCACGTTGCTTATATATTTCAAAAAAAGCAGTTTATGCTTAGCTTTTCGAGGTAGACTTACCGTCAATTGGTTCGTTACCTTTACAAAAAAGAATGAGGCCACATGAAGTCGAAATCATAAAACTATAATAAATGTTCTCTAAGCCGTCGATCTTTAGCTATCAGCCTTGCCTTGGTGACCATTAAGTAACCTGCGTCGTGTTTCCAGATCTTCTTTACCTCCAAGAGTTCTATCCGCTTCTTGAAGGGAGGGCCGTCGGTGACGAAGGTTTCACCTTCGCCGCCCTCAAGGGAGATGTTGATGTCATATTTTCGGTTGAGTATCTTCAGATCCTCAATTGCTTTAAAATCTAGTCTACGGTTAAGCCATTTCTCGGTGAAACCTTGAGCGGCTACGGCTGTGAAGTAGATCTCAAACCCTAATTCAAGCATCTCCCGTAGGAGTTTTTCAGGCTCTTGCCCCCATAGTGGGGTGAGGCTTGTTAACCCTGTTTCGCTGCATATCCTCTCTATTCGTGACCGTTGGTATTGACTTGCTATTGCACCCGAGATGACACCTTCTATCCCCAGCTCTCCTTTCAACCTAGCTAGAGCAGCTTGGAGATCTTGAAGCTCCTCCTCCTTCACACCTTCAGTCTCAATAATTCTGAGTGGAAGGTTCATTGCCTCTGCTTGAATGGATGTAAGGTCGATGCAGGGGTGATGAAACATCCAACTGTCTTGACGCCTAGGCTTCACGGTTAATAAGGCTGCAACCTCATGTTCTTCCAGTGCTTTATGTAAAGCCAGCGTAGAATCCTTTCCACCTGAAAATAACACTATTACCTTCAATTGTAAACGTCCCTTTTTTAGGTCAAGAAATTACATAACGGGTAGTGAATACTTTGCTAACGTAATCTTGCAGCTATTTCTCCTTAAGTTGTTGAGGGTTAACAAGTCTATTGTCGCCTTACCTTCCTAAGTGCGGGGTCATCTGCTAAAGCTGCACATTCTAACCCTGCATCATAGTAGGCCAAGGCTGCTAATGCACCTATCAAACCTTTTTTTCCAGTGATCTCAACACGTTTTATAGGAAATTGATCCGCTAACCTTTCAGCCTCCTCAAGTTTGACCACTCTGCTCTTCACTTTGCGGGCATATTTACGTAGCTTCTCTGGAATTTCTATACCGTTATAAACTGTCATGCAGGCGTCATCCGAGTATACATACTTCGACATTCGCTTGATGAAAGCTTTCACAAACCTCTCTAAACTTGTGTTGGGAGGTAGAGCGAAGCTGAGTGCCATGGAAACGTTGTTTGTTGTTTTCCAAGAAATTTCTGGATATGATTGAAATATTCTATGGCTGAGAAGTTTTAAGCCGGGAAAATCATGTTCCAGTTCACGGCCTACCTTCAAGGTGGATGCCCATGTTGCACCTTTATCTTTAACATCGGTGTCATCAATACCTACAATCACCTTTGAATATTCAGGTGTCACTATAATCACCCTGTTCGTATGGGCGCCCCCTACCTTCGTTAAATCCCCCTTCGTGGGGTAGATTGTTTTAATGACACCTGGCGCTTGTGGGAGACAGGCTGCTAACCCTAAGCCCCCACCAGCTATGCCAGCCCAATGAGTGTAAATGAAGCCGTTTTTAACTACCACTTTCTCAAGAGCTTGGCCGCCTTGGATAGCGCTGGCAGAGCCGAAACTCACCGGTTTCGTACCTATTTTGGCTCTAAGGATCAGTGTTGTGCCATCAACCCAACCTTCCTCAATCACCCCACCTGCCCGCAACCTATTCGCAAGATCCCACTCAACTGGGCCTCTTACAGAACACTGTTCAACTATTTCCACAACACCTCGCTCTTTATCCACTAAAGTCAGCAACCCTTGGGAAAACATCTTTCCAAAGCGGTCAACAACTTCTTCTGGCCTTAACTCCACGCGACCCACACTCATTCACCATTATTCACAAGATAATCTTACTGGGAAATAAAAAACATCAGTATCTATATGTACCTTTTTACCGTCGTTTATGCTGCAATAAGAGCGAAAAAGAAGGGCGACACCTTCATGGTAAAACTGCCTGCTACCCCTCCTTCTTCAAGGTAGATCTGAATCCTGAAAATTATTCTATTAGCTTTTTGATTGTGTTATTTTATTTTTTTGCGATTTAACTTTGAGCCAGTTGATGTACCTACGGATCTAAAG
>DAOVDL010000168.1 GCA_030669485.1 Candidatus Bathyarchaeota archaeon | reverse complement strand
GGTTAAATCATATTAGAGAATTGCAATTTTAGGCTAAAGATTTTTCGAAATTTATTAGGAAAAATTAGAAAAACAAGAAAAATCCTAATTTTCTTCGGCAAGTCTCTAAATAAACCTAACTGACTTAGTCAGTACTAAATCTAGGAAAGGGGGAAATGTCATGAAGAAGCTGCCAGAAGTGAATGTTAGTTTTGAGGAACTGTACAGGATGCTCATCGGACCGATCCAGTCGAAGCTGATGTTAACAGGCATCGAGCTTAAGGTCTTCAACCACCTGTCTGAACCCAAGTCAGCCGACGCAGTGGCGGAGGCGATCGGCACACATCCAGAGAACACAAGGCTGTTCCTCGACGGCTTGGCGGCAAGCGACTTGGTAGTGAAAAAGAAGGACATGTACCAGAACACGCCCGTCACGCAGACTTTTCTGGTGGAAGGCGGTCCGACGTTCCTAGGGCAGTTATTCACCTTCATGGAGCAACAGTCCGTTGATCCCCTCAAGGACCTGCCCAAGTTGGTCAGGGAAGGTCCTCCCCCACCCTCGCCGGAGGCGGCGGTTACCGAAGAGATGTGGGCCCAAGTTGCAGTTGGCATGGCCAACTACGAGCGGGCCGGCATGGCGCAGCAGGTCGCAGAGATCGTCTCGAAGCTGCCAGAGTTTCCGTCGTTTCGGAAGATGCTGGATCTGGGCGGGGGTCCGGGGATTTACGGGATCGCTATCGTGGCCGCGCATCCGAGTATGAAGGGTGTTATCTTCGATAAGTCTGCTGTGGTCAAGGTGGCTGAGACCTTCATCAAGGAGTATGAGATGGAGGGTAGAGTGGAGGTCTTGGGCGGCAACTATATCCACGATCCCATCGGCGAGGGATACGACCTGATCTGGGCTGGCAACGCGCTCAACTATGCCAAAGACAACTTGGACCCGCTTATGAAGAAGATATATGAGGCCCTCAATCCGGGCGGCGTGTTTATTAATTATCACGAGGGCTTCACCCACGAACGAACTGAGCCCGACATCCATGTACTCACCAATTTATCTATGGCAATTATGGGTCAAGACATGGCGTTCGATCAAGGCTTTATTGCTGATTCCATGCTTCGCATGGGCTTCAAATCCGTCCGTCAACGCATGCTGAACACGCCCATGGGCCCGTTGGACCTCGACATCGGGCGGAAGGCTTAGAGATGTTAAGCTCAACAAAAAACTGAGAGAAAGGAGGTGGAAAAATGAAGCTTTTGGAAGCCGTTAACTTGAGGAAGAGCATTAGGGCATACAAGCCTGACCCCGTGCCCAAGCAGGTCTTAAAGGAGCTTTTGGAGGTCGCCACTCGGGCTCCTTCCGGCAACAATTCCCAGCCTTGGGAATTCATCGTCTTGGCGGGAGAGGCGTTAGAGAAACTTAAACGTGCCACGATAGAAAAGACCATCTCAGGCGGGATGAAGCTGGAACCAGATGAGGATGTATCTATATCATTTCCAACAGGCCTTTACAAGGAGAGGGCGGAGAAATTTTACAGGAAAGTTCTTGCTCACATAAAAATGCCGGAATGGTATGAGAAAAGTGGAAATTTCTTCGGCGCCCCAGCTGCTATCATTGTTGTTACAGATAAGTCGGCACCGCAACCATGGCGGCTCTTCGATATGGGCTCGGTATCCCAGATAATAGCTCTTGCAGCTCAGGAATATGGCCTAGGAACCTGTATGCTAGGCTTTCCAATGTATTTCCCCAAAGTGGTGAGGAGAGTTCTAAACATCCCCGAATCTAAGCGAACTGTTGTCGCAATGGCCATTGGTTACCCGGACTGGGATCACCCCCTTAACAGTGTGCGAACCGACCGAGAGCCTGTTGAGAAACTGGTCACCTGGCATGGAGTGGCTGGGTCAGAGCAGTAGCATCAGCACACTTGTATAAGTGAAGCGGTAACATGGCGCCAGCAAGATCCGAGGGGTGTAGGGGTAGGTTACCTGACATCTCTGACCGCAATCAGAAGACTGGAACATCGGAAGGGCAACCTCCTTCTTAAGGCAAAAGCGGGAAGTGAGAAACCATGTCACTTACACCAGAATTTGAAATTGGATTATGGAACGACTGAATATAAAGAGAAGGAACAAAGGTAAGAATCATGAAAAAGGGAATATATTTTTTCTACCTATTACTTGGTGTATTATGCTCTGTAGTTATGTGGGTTTACTATCTCAACGGCATCGCTTGCATAGATGCGGTGCGTTCTGGGGTGATTGCGGGAATTTTATCAATCTGTTTCGCAGTCATCGCCCTCAACGAATATAAGGGGGTGAGAAAACCTGTTGGACACTGGTTAGCTGCCTTATTACCACTAATATGCATCCCGCTTATTCCCGTCGTTATGATAATCGATATTGGGTTTAAATCACTTTTAGCTGAAAGAGCGGTTGTTTTCATAACAATGGAGGGTTTCGCTGTTGCCCAATTTATTTCAGCTATTTTGCTGTTCAGGGGATTGATATTCAAGCGTGGGGAAGCTAAGCTGATGATGCCCCGTGTTGGCGTTATGATAATGAAGACAGTGTTAACAGTGCGTGATATATTTAGAAAACCAGCAAAAGTCCTAAACGAGATTGGTCTCCAGAAAGGACAAACCTTGTTAGATTACGGATGTGGGAAAGGAAGTTTCACCCTACCCGCAGCAAGAATTGTTGGAGACGATGGAACCGTATATGCTTTAGATATTCACCCCCTAGCCCTAAGGACAATTGAAAAAAAGATTAAGAAG
>DAOVDL010000179.1 GCA_030669485.1 Candidatus Bathyarchaeota archaeon | reverse complement strand
TGACAGGAGCACTGCTGAACGGCCAGGGAGACAC
Organism: Candidatus Bathyarchaeota archaeon; assembly: GCA_030669485.1. Next base: position 2,508 of record DAOVDL010000179.1, on the reverse strand, counting down.
GAGGACCACCCTCAAAATCAGCCTCATCAACCTCGCAATCACAATCCCCACCGCAACAATACTAATACCAAGATATGGGGTCCCAGGCCTCATCGCATCCATCATCACGTCACAGCTCACCTCATCCGTCTATGGCCTATACAAGGTTCAAACAATCTACAGAATCAACATAGAATGGGCCTCATCCCTCAAGATCTTATCCACCTCCCTCCTATCCGCCCTCCCAGCATACGCCCTCCTCAAACTAATCCCCCTCACAAACCCCATCTACAGCCTAGCACTCGGCGGAACACTATACATCACATCCCTCCTAATATTCGCCTCAATCCTAGGAGCCATCAACAACGAAGACATCACCAACATCGAAAACCTACTAAAAGAACTACCACTCATCTATCCCATCGCACGACAAACTCTCAAAATAGAAAAGAACATCTTAAAACTGAATATAATCAAGTCCCACGCGTAAAAAAAGGAAATTTTTCACACGCATCCTTCGTATAAACTGGTTGTACAGTCGAGCATGAAACCTCGACGACCGTTGATACATAGAGGCTACTAATCATCTCTTCCTCTCCACTCCTCAGTGAACTACCACCGATCAAAATCGGTGGCTTCCTGCTTCATCGACCCAACGTTCCGTGTGGATCTCAACCCTACCAGCCTGACGGATGGTCACGGCAGTCGCCAGCACTTTCAGCCTTGCGATCTGCCACGGGAATTCACAGGCGTTCGCTTTGCGTGGTTCGGGCGGTCCCCGCCCTACCACTTCCACGAAGAGGTGGAGGGAGGATGCCTAAAAGAGTTACGCAATTCATCCACCCTACAAGTAGGGTGGTCTTCTTGCGACTACCAGATAAAAATCTACCAGATAATCATCATCTAGCTCACAAGTACACGAAACGGGGATATTCACGCTGCAGATTCAGAAACTTTAAGAGTCGATCATTAAAATATCCTCAATTTTTACAGTATTTCAGTAATGACGTCTCCCACGCGCCAATTTTGTAAAACCTAAAATTATTGAGAATGATAAAAACATCATAGTTGGGTTAATTCTCTGCCTCAATCTCCCTCGCCCTCCTCACAACCTCGACGTAGACCTCCTCCTTTAACCTGAAGCCGTGTCTAATCAACTCACTCAAAGACTCTAAAAACTTGTCAAAATCCATCTCTCCCCTCTCTAGAGCCTTTAATAATACGAAGATCGTTCCCCTCGGTGTCAACCCTAAAAGCCTTGCAGCCGTCCTCGCCGGGGCCTCATCTATCAAAACCTCCCCTAGACCCATGTTCTTCGCGAGGGAGAGGGCGGCCACCTCTCCCCTATCCAGCTCTATCGGAACCTCCACAAACTCAGCCCTAGAAACCTTGAGCCATCCGTCGTTAATCGCCTTCTCGACCACGTAGGCGTCCCCTTCACCCAGCTGCTTACCCCTTTCCACAACCTCAACCTTCACCTCCTCAGGTATGAAGACCTCCCCAAACAGATTCCTCAACAACCCAATTCTACCTATCTTAGCTAAGTAGATCAAGGGGGTGGCGTTGGAGACGATGCCGCCCATCTACAACCCCTTGAGATCCTCCTTAAGATCCTCCAAAGTGTAGGGGACACGGACCTCCCTGGCTCTGACCTCCTCTATCATCTCCCAGAGAGATAGGCCACACCTCGTGGCTGCCTGCCAAAGGGTCAACCTGCCATCCTCGTACTCCTCCAGACACCTCTCAATCAACCAATCCTTCACAGCCCTGGACAAGAACCTCCTGATAACCGTAGATCTATCCATACCCTCCCTCTCAGCCACCTCGTCAATCAACCCAGCTAACTCATCATCGACCCTCGTAGTGACCGTAACGGGCATCTAACCACCGCGTATTAAATTGAATCAATTTAATATATAAACATCCCGCACATCAAGCAACGCGCGTTGCTCAGAAGGGGCTCTTCCATACTTGGCGTCCTCTTCCTCCCAGGATACACCCTCATCAAACCCCTCTTCCCCACACGGGAGATCGACAACCTCGCGCGCGCGCGCGCGCGGAGCAGGTGCAGAAAACAGCAGGAGGAGCAGAGCAGCAGCAGGAAACAGCAACCCCAGTAGAGAATGTAAAACGGAAGATACTACCCTTAGTGAGCTTACATTCTGGACCCTCACCTGCAAGCTCAACGAAACCTGCTCATCCTGCTGAAGCCATCGAGATGCTTGCTCCTCCTGCTAGAGGACTAAGCTAGTGTCTTCGACCACCAGCGCGCGCCTCTTCAACGCCCTGCGCGCGAGATCGAATGAAAGTAATGGTACCAATATGATTCACACCTAAACTCCACCACATGAAACGCACAGAGCTACATCAGATAAACTAATGGTACCATTACCAGCGCATGATTAACGGCATCCCGATTCACGAGTGGTTTCCGTATTATTGAGCTCCGCGCAGAATTGGTACCATTAACACACGACACACGAGGAACCCCAACGTCCCTCTTAGACTTCTCGGCATCCATTACACGGA
>DAOVDL010000037.1 GCA_030669485.1 Candidatus Bathyarchaeota archaeon | reverse complement strand
GTCCACCCTCTGCAACTACATATTTTGTGTTAAACCTCTGTGCGTTTCCAACTTCAATCTGGAAGGTAGCTAACTCCCTATGCCTTTTCAAATCATCAATTATATTATACTCTACATTCAGAACCCAGTAGTAACGCTCTGGCACGAAGCATAGGAGAACGGGCTTCTGCTCAACCTCAAGAAGTTGCCTGAAGACTTCCTGATGGCTTTTGAAGTAGCTCTCCGTGGTGTTGTAGAGCGACACATAGTCGCGTCCAAGCTTCTTTATCTCCCCATAGATCTTCCTATGAATGTTCAAGGAGAAGTTTTCAGCATCCGCTAGGTCTCGACAGAAGATATGCAGATCTGGCATATGCAGCTTCCTTGTGCGGAAGCAGAGAAGCAGCTCCCCCTCCTGTTCAAGTCGATAGCTGTCTGCCAACTCGTAGGCTCCCATGGGAAGATCCTTGTAGCTTATGGTCCAATCCTTTATCATCGCAAACTGTTGGTGGCAGGCTGCATATCTGAGGACAAGCTGCCGACTCTCGGTTTCCAGCTCGTAGAGTCGATCTCCGAAGAGCTCTGCATGCTCCTTCACTGCGGGAACGGAGAGGTCGAACATGTTGGTGCCACGGACATGGTAAACTGGAATGCCAATAGAGTCCGCCAGTGAGCCAGCATAGTCTGAGATGAGTTCAAAGATTAGATTGGCCTCTGGACCATACCTCATGTGTCCGAGGTCAGATAGGGGTTCCCAGCCAACACCGAACTTCTTACAGTAGCTGAGGTATCTGGGTTCAGCACCGCCGGTGAGTCCCTTCTTGAGGGCTTCCTTCTCCACAAGAGCCCTGAACTCTTCCTCCCCCGGCTTGAAGGTATAATCCTCGGGGCTGTAGACCTCCATCTCAGGTGTCAGGATCTTGTAGGATAGCTCGACGGTCGGCTTCTTCAGGGCCTTCTCTTCGGGGGTTATGGTTCTGGAGAGTTCTGATAGGGGGTGACCTTTACAGCTTATCTCGAAGCTCTTATACCAACCGAAGGGTGCACGCTTAACCTCGTAGCCTCTGTCCTGTAAGAGGCTTCTTAAGTCTTCCAGCAGTGTTACAGCAGCCTTGGGGGATGCGCGTTCGGAGGAGAGATGTGCGTAGGGGTAGATGATTAAGCTCTTAACATTGATTGCGCTTGCTGTCTGCTCAATGGAGTCTGCTGTCTTCTCCTCTACCTCTGCAGGGTTCTTCTCATCTGTCTTCTCTGCAGCGCAGAAGGCGACCAGCACCTCCCCTGTAGCGGTGTATTCTTGCTGTTCCTCTGCCACCTCCTCTGGCTCCTTGATGGCTTTCCCTGTGACATGGTATCTGAATTTGTCTGCGTGGATGAGCAGTATCTTCATGACTGTTCTACTCCTTAATGGTGGTTGGGAGGTTTCTCACGGGGCGTACCTCCACTTCTCTATCATCTTCTCCTTCTTCAGTTTCTTTTTGATCTCTTTATAATGGGCCTTGCAGAGGTATGCCCTTCTTCCCTCAGGCAGTTTCAGTCCTGCGGAGCGAGCCTTCTCTGTGGCGACTGATCTAACTGCGTTCTCACTGCAGCCTGTGACGCTGCATTTGGCTTCTGAGGTTTTCTTACCCATTGTTGGCTCCCGGCTTGAATCCTTCTTATTCAAGCTTCTAGATAACATTAACTTTCTGGTAGTTGTTTGGGGTGAAGCTATAAACGTTTGGAGGGAGATTATTAGGCTGAAAGGTTCAGGGTTGGGGGAGGTTCTGGTTGTTTCTTAAGTTTAAGGCTAAGGTGGAGGGGCGGATGGTTGCTGTTGCGGCTAGGTTGTTGAGGTGGGGGTTTACTCCTAATATTCTCACGGTTCTGGGTCTCTGTCTCTCTGTTGTTGCTGCCTGTTTCTATGCCCTCTCCCCGCCTCTGTGGTGTATCTGGGTTGCAGCTGTGTTTCTCGCTGTGTCGGGGCTTTGTGATGCTCTGGATGGTGCCTTGGCGCGGGCGGGTGGTAAGGTCACGGCGTTTGGCGGTTTTCTTGACTCGGTGACGGATAGGTATGCCGATGTGGTTGTGATCTTCGGTATAACTCTTGCCAGTGCGGAGGTTTTAACCCTTGGTGTTAGCGGCTATGTTTGGGGGTTGCTTGCGGTCATCGGCTCTATGATGGTCAGTTACACTAGGGCTCGAGGTGAGGGGTTGGGTGTACGGCTTGCAAGTGTTGGTGTGGCTGAGAGGCCTGAGCGGTTGCTCATTCTTCTGGCCTTCAGTGTAGTCCTCCATCCTGAATGGGGGGTTGTTGTCGTTGCGTTTCTAGCTAACCTTACGGCTGTCCAGAGGGGGGTTTATGTTTATAGAAGGATTAGGTCTAGGCGGGGTGGTTCTAGTTGAGGGAGTTTGGTTGATTTGTTTTTGGTTAAGTTGTACCATTGCTAACAATGTTCAACAATCATCAACAATGTTAAACAATGGGGACACCCCCCCTGTCGGAGGAAGGCCTCAACTGCTAAAGCCGCATTTGAATTTCTAAGCGTCTAGGTAGTTTAGAGCTGCCCTCAGAACGATTTCTGATCCATAGGTCAGATTATCTATCTCCTCATATTCATTGGGAACATGAGCCTGCCCGTATGTAAGTGTGCCTAACGCAACGGTCGGAATTCCAGCGAGATTGTAGAGGGATGCGGCGTCGATCCAACCTTTCGTGAGGGCTACTCGATATCTGAAGCCAACGTCTCTCACCGCTTTCTTAGCAACTTTAACTATCCGGTCTTCAGGGTTGATTAGATACCCACTGTTAGACAGCAACCTTCTCAACCTGAATCTGCCTTTCATCGTCCTCTGAGCGAGCTTCTGAATATTCATCTCAGCCTTCTCCAGTGACTCGGTAGGCAGCGCTCGGTAGTTGATGGTGAGTTCACATTGATCAGGTATTTTAGTGGGCCAGTTGTCGGTCTTTATCTGGGTGACGCTGGCTGTTGCCTTTTCCTTCAAGGGTTTCTCCATTGTCGGGAAATTCATCTTCTGTAGGGCTTCAATGAAGAGAGTGGCTCTGTAGATGGCGTTCACTCCACGGTAGGGCTCAGAGGAGTGGAATGCCTTTCCATAAACTTCTAGGGATAGATTCATGATTCCCCTGCACCCTATGATCAGCTCAGTGGTTCTTCTTTTAGCATAGATGTAGTGGTCCAAGTTTATGCCTGCATCAGCCTTTAAGCGGCGGGCTAGAATCTCACGGGTCTTCCCTTTATCTCCCTCCTCCCGAGTGGTGAAGAGGAAGAGAACCCGTCCCTTAAGATCTCGATGCCTGAGAATCCTTGCAACCTCCAACATAGCAACAACCCCTGACTTGTTATCAGAAGCACCCACCCCGTAGACTCTGCCCCCTGCAACCTCACCGGAGTGGGGATCCATTGTCCAACCCTTCCCAGGAGGCACCGTATCTAGGTGAGCGTTCAGGAGCAGGGTTCTGCCTGACCCCATCGCTGCAGTGACATTATAATATTTGTCTACCTTAGGTTTGAGGCCAAGTTGATCTAAACGTTTGGAGACATATTCAGCGGCTTGAGCCTCCTCCCCTGAGAGACTTGGTATCTTGACCAACTCTTGAAGGGTTTCAACCAGTTTCTTTCTGTCGCAGAATTTTTGAAGCATTTTTGACGCCTTCCTTGCTTCTATGAAGGTAGACTTAGAATACTTGATGTTTGGAGGGTACCCCCCAGCTCTGTTTGGCTAGCTCATGACCCCGAATTAGGTCTCTTTTAGCTAATATGCCTACTATTTGATGTGGGTTGTTTGGGTTGACGACTGGAAGATGACCATATCCGCTTTCATCCATCTTGTGGAGGGCAACATCAAGAAACTCATTTGGAATCGTTACAATCACCTTTTTCGACATGATCTGTTCAACCTTCACAGTCCCTGCCTCTTCACGTGGAATCTTCAGCGCATCTGAATATGAAACTATGCCGACCAGTTTATCCGCCTTCAGCACGGGGTAGGTAAGGTGTCCAGTCTGGCTGACCAGTTGAGAGACCTCTCTTGCAGTAGTGTCAGGGGTAACCGTTAACACCTCTTTAGTCATAACTGACTCAACTCTCATCTGCTCTAAGATATCTATGTTGAACTCGCCTCTGTGGGCTGGGGACTGTGCACGTGTGAAGACCTGGCTCTCGTAGATAGTCGGCGATCCGGATACCATATAGGATATTGCGCAGGCCAACATAAGTGGGGCTAATAGGTGATAGTCGCCGCTCATCTCAGAGACCATTACCAAGGCAGCTATAGGGACCTTTGCAGCCGCTGCGAAGAACGCAGCCATCCCAACTAAGACAAAGGCTCCCACTTCAACCGTTGGAGAGAGCATGAAGAAGACTTGGCCTAGGACACCTCCCAGCATACCACCGATTACCATAGAGGGGGCAAATACCCCACCGCTCCCTCCAGAGCTTATAGTGAAGCCTGTGGCGAAGATCTTGGCGACAAGTATAATTATCATGGTTGAGAGCGCGAGTTTTCCATAGATCGCCAGCTGAATCCACCCATAGCCGGTACCTAAAACCTCTGGAATGAATAATGCTAAGATCCCCAGAGCGGCGCCACCGATCGCTGGCTTGAAATGCCTTGGTATGCTGAGTTTCATGAAGACTTTGTCTCGCATTCCATAGAAGGTGTAGACGTAGAACCTTGCAACGAGACCGCATACCACGCCGAGAGTTACGTAGAACAAGAGATCTACAGGGTTGCTGAAAAAATATTTAGGCGCGTCAAAGATCGGGCCGAATCCAACAGTTGGAAATGAAGCAAAAACGGAGTAGGCTACCACCGAGGAAACAAGAGCAGGGATCACTGCTTCCGCCTCAAAGTCACGCCTGTAAAGCACCTCGGTGGCGAAGATGGCTCCACCTAAGGGAGCCTTAAAGATGCTTCCTATACCCGCTGCAGCACCGCAGACAACCATCCACCGCCGGTCGCTATCTTTAACCTTGAGGGCGGAAGCAAGCCAAGATCCGAAGCCTGCTCCTATCTGCGCGATTGGGCCCTCTCTCCCCGCACTACCGCCTGAACCTATAGTCACAGCAGAGGTAATGGTTTTGATGAGTGGAACCCTCTTACGTACCACTCCTCCAAGTTTATGGAAAGAAGATATTACTGCATCGGTTCCATGCCCTTCCGCTTCAGGAGCCCATTTGTATATGATTATGCCGGAGATTAGGCCGCCGAGTGCTGGAACTAGAACTATGAGCCATCCCACGCCACCGGAGAGGTGAAATAACTGTGGTTCACCTGTGGGGAGCGGTGGATGATACCCGGTGAGGTATCCGAGAAAGAAGTTTGTGCTTAAGTTGAGGAGGAAATAGAAAACTGCGGCACCTATACCCGCAACGACTCCGATGAGGCTTCCCCAAAGTACCCAACGTTGGAGGTTTGTAAGATAGGCAGACCGTTTACCGGTTTTCGTTTACAGCCACCAGTATTCCTCTTTAACCCGTTATTGTAAATCAGTTCGCAGAGGAGGATAAGCTGCGCAGTATAAAAACTCTAATAAGAAAAATAGTGAAATTTTGGAGGGTTGCTGACTATAAGGCTTTGTAGTCATGGTACCATTTGTCGTAGTACTTGAGCATCTCAGGTGAGACACTGGATTTACGTCGGTTAAGGATCTCGATGAAGTCATTCATGTTGATCTCTCTGGGCTTCGCGTTCTCATCCCCGCCGTTGGATGACTCGAAGAATTCCCTGACGATCCTTATCTGAACTGACTGGAAGATGTCGCGGACATCACTCGCAGTGTGCCCTTCAGTCATCTCCACCAACTTGCTGAGCTGAACTTCAGGCAAGATCTTCAGGTCTTTTGAGTAGATTTTGAACAGCTCCATTCTAGCTTCAGGGGAGGGAAGAGGTATGAGAATTCTCTTTTGGAAGCGTCTGATGAAGGGACCGTCGAGAGACCACGGTTTGTTTGTTGCCCCAATCACGAAAACATAAGTGTTAACGCTCTTATCCATCACGCTGTCCATCTCTTTGAGGAACTGGTTTCGGGTTCTAGTTTCACCTCCGACCTCATCAGACCTTACTCCGACAAGGGAATCTACCTCGTCTATGAAGATTATTGAGGGGTGACCCTCACTGGATTGAGATCTTGCATCTTGGAATAGTTTAGAGACATTCTTCTCAGACTCACCCAGCCACTTGGACATTATCGTGGCGGCGTCGATGCAGTAGAAAGCTGCATCTATCTCATTGGCCACAGCTGCAGCTAGCAGGGTCTTGCCACATCCAGGGGGTCCGAAGAGTAGGATGCCCTTAGGCCAGCCTAGGGGGAAGAGGTCGGGTCTCTTAACTGGGTATATGAGAGCCTCTTGGAACGCGTTCTTGGCGTCTTCAAGACCGGCTATGTCAGACCATTTGATGTTGGACTTGCATTCAGAGGAGAAGGTTTCGGCTTTGCCGCTTGGGGCATCCTTCTTCCTCTCGCTTTCCGAGCCTGTCTGAAGCTG
>DAOVDL010000069.1 GCA_030669485.1 Candidatus Bathyarchaeota archaeon | reverse complement strand
ACTGCGGGCGCCTCAAGACAACCAAGGTCACAGCCTACAACCCCTCAACAGACAAGCTCACCTACACTTGCTCAGCCTGCAACCATACAGGCGAGGTTAAGCTTAGAGACTGGCCTGTTAAACTTCGATGGCGCATAGACTGGCCAGCTAAATGGTCCCTCTTCAAGGTGAGCTGTGAACCTGCAGGGAAGGATCATGCGGTGAAGGGAGGTGCCTACGACACAGGTGAGCAGATAGCAAAACAGGTCTTCGGTTGGAAGGGACCCTACCGCATCTCCTACGAGTGGATACTTCTCGGCGAGAGAGCTATGAAGACCCATAAAGGGATCTCCTTCACATTCTCAGAGTGGCTTGCCATAGCTCCACCTGAAACCTACCGCTACATGATCCTCCGGGAGAGCCCTCGAAGACACATAAGCTTCGCCCCTGAACGTCTCCTCCAACTCATCGACGAGTTTGAGAGGGCTGAACGCATCTACTACAACCTTGAAAAACCTGCCAACCATGAAGAGAGAGAGCAAATAGAACGCATCTACCCCATCTCCATGCCTAGTGGCGCACCGTCAACCCCTCCGAGGCGTCTGCCCTACCGCTTCGCCGTCATACTAACCCAACTCACACCTCTGATGGGGAAGGAGAAGGTTAAAGCCAAATCCCTCAGCGTCCTGCAGAAGCTCTATGAAACCCCACCGACGGCCGAGGATGCTGAAGAGGCGGAGAGGAGGCTGAAGATGGCTGAGTACTGGGTGCAGAACTATGCTCCACCCCAAGCCAAGATAGAGATAACAAGATCCATCCAACCGGAGGTTAAGAGCCGCCTAACCCCTGAAGAGAAGGAGGGGCTCAAAGCCTTGGCCACCATGCTTAGGGAGAAGGAGTGGAATGAGGATGCCCTCCAATACGAGGTATTCGAGCTGGGGAAGAAGCTTGGCATCGGAACGAAGATCTTCACCGCGGTCTACCTAGCCTTCCTCGGGAGGAAGTTCGGTCCGCGACTGGCCTCCTTCCTTCTATCCCTTGACCGAGACTTCACGCTCAGAAGGCTTGATGAGGCTGCAACATAGAGGCAGACAACAAGATAATTGAAAGGATGCGGAAACAGCAACATCCACCCTAATTTTCATATTACTTTTAAAGGAGTGTTGTAGGGGTGGTGGGAGGACATGAGGGAAATTGGTTAGGCAAACAATGACCAAAATACCTGACGGTAACCACCTCCGAACTCTAGCCTTTAATCCTCTTTGGAAGACTCTCGCACATTATTTGACGGGCAGATGTGAAAAATGTGGACAGGAGCGATTGCTCTCGGTCTTTGACGTCTACTCGGCAAGTCGCCACATTCGCTGTGAAGGCTGCTTGCTGACATCAACAGTTCTAACGCCTCTGATTCGTCTGTTGTTCTTCCGTCTTGGAGTTGACGACAGCACAATAAAACAACTACTGAAAGACAGGCTTATCCGTAAATGCATGCTCAGTGTGGTGAAGGGAATTGCCAAGTTCGGAGTAAGGTATCCACAGCCCACTGGCGCTCCAGTAGCTATTGTCTGGAACTTCACTAACAGATGCAACCTCAACTGCCTGCACTGCCATCAAGACTCGACGCCCACATATTCTCATTCAGAATTAACGACTTCTCAAGCCTTCAAGGTGGTAGACAACATGAGTGACGCGGGAGTTGCTGTCCTAACATTCTCAGGAGGCGAACCACTAGTGCGCAAGGACCTTTACGACGTGATTGAAAGAGCCAATGACAGCGGCATGTTGTGCACAATTGCATCCAACGGAACCCTCATAACTCCGGAGGTGGCGAAGAAGCTCGCTAAGGTGGGTATTAAACGGGTTGAAATAGGGTTGGATGGCGCAAGAGCTGAAACTCATGATTTCCTGAGAAACAAGCATGGAAGTTTTGAAGCGGCAATTGAGGGAATAAAAAATTGTGCTACTGTGGGCTTTGATGAGTTGTCCGTCACCATGACCCTGAACTCAAGGAACATCAATGAATTAGAAGAAACCATGGATTTAGCAGAAAAGCTTGGAGCTTCAAGATTCTATCTAAACCGACTTATACCTGCCGGTCGTGGAAGGGAAGCATGCTACCTTGACGTGGAGCCTAGAGAGAAGATTAAGGCTCTGGAAGCATTGTACAACAAGTTCTACAGGAGCGTAACAGAGGGATTTGGCATGCAATGTTATGCTCGAGGAATGACCTATTACGCTCGCCTCAGCTATGAACGTTCAAAAGGCAAAGTCTTCACAGTAAGTGAGTCTTTGTCAGGGTACGAAGAGATGTTTCAAGAGAAATTTGGGCAGGAAGTTTCTAAGATTGTGAGAAAGCTTGCAGCAGGGTTCAGCGGATGCTCAGCTGGCTTAACCTACGCAGGAGTCACTGCTCACGGAGACCTGATTCCCTGTGTTCCCGCCCAAATAAAACTGGGCAACCTCCTCGAACAAGGCCTAGAAGAAATCTGGACTCACAGTGAATTGCTAAATCACATCAGAAATCGAAAAGAACTGAAAGGTTCCTGCAAAATATGCGCATACAAGGACCTGTGCGGCGGTTGCAGAATAACTGCATACATCACTCATGGAGACTGGTTAGGGCCTGACGCTTCCTGCCCTTTCGATCCAAAAATCCTGAAGGCGTAAGATAAAGATCCTCAGTGGTAACCCTCCTCTCCCAGCATCTCGATTAAACTTCACTAAGCCGAAAACACAGGATCCTCAACAAAGCTACTCAGCGACTCTTTTAAAGTGAGACGCTCTCTCCAACAGCCCTCTCCACCTTAGGCCCTTGATGTATCAGGCTGGATCCCATCAGAATTACTGCGCTGGCTGTGAAGCCAACCAGCTTCAGCCACTCTAACCCCAGAAGCAACCCTGAAACTGCTAACGCGCCGCCAACAACAACTGCCAAGAGGGCGGCTGGCGGAGCCAACCTTAATTTATCCTTAAAGAAACCGGCGATAACTGGGCACACCACTCCACAGGTGTATACTGTGTAGGCGAAGAGAAGGGTGGTAATAACTCCCTTTAACATCAACGCCAACGCCAGAGCCAGCAACCCAAACCCAACAATCGAGAACTTGGAGATATAGACCAGTCGCTCCTCCCTCAGAGAGGGGCAGACTCGCCTAATTATATCTAGGCTTAGAATGCTTCCTGCACTCATCAATGTTGTATCTGCGGAGGACATAACCGCTGCGAGAAGGGCTGCGAGAACCAGGGAGTTAAGGATGGGGGGAAGCATCTCCATCATCATCATCGGAAAAGCCTGCTCTGGAAGGATCTGAGGGAAGAGAACTCTAGAGCCCATCCCAATGAAAGTTATAGCGAGAGCCAACGGCACTGTAAGAGTCGCCGAGGCAAGAGCCGCCACCCTAGCCACACCCCCATTCTTCGCGCAGAAGAGCCGGGAATACATATCTGGCCCCACAAGATACGTCAACCCAACAAAGATGAAAAGAGTGATTAGATTCCCGGAACCCAGATGGGAACTGACCGGAAAAGCGAAGTGATCTGAGGGCAGAGACGCCGCAAGCCCACCTAATCCGCCAACATGCAACAGCATCAAAGACAGGCCGGTGAATACTCCGAAAAAGATCAGCGCAGCCTGCACGGCATCCGTCCGAATGATTGAGTACTGCCCTCCCAGCACGGTGTAGGCCACGAAGACCACTGTGCAGACAATCATCCAGAATGAGACAGAGCCTAATCCGAGAACACTTAACAGCTTCCCAGCAGCCACAATCTGCCCGGCTGTGACACCAATCCAAGCGATAACAATGAGGATTGAGGCAGCAAAGGCAACTCGACCGTCATACTGCTTCTCCAACAGCCCCGGCAGGGTGTACACCCGGAACTTTCTCACTCGCCCGGCGAAGAAGATGCCTAAAATCATCAGACCGATGGTTCCCACCAGCAGCCACCAAGCACCCGTTAACCCCCAGCTGAAACCAAGTCCAGCCATACCGATGGTTGAAGAGCCGCCCATCATAGTGGCTAACAGCGAAGCCGTGATGAGGAGGGAGGAGCCGCCGCGGTTAGCCACGAAGAACCCCGATCCTCCCTTCGACCTCCGCCGGCTGAGGAAACCTACAGCCAACATCACTGCGAGGTAAACTACGATAACGGTTAACTCCAGCAAGGCGCTCCCCTCAACTGAAGACAGCGTTAAACTGCATCTTCAATTTAAAACTTCAGTCTAAACTAAAGCTTCTCAACCTTCGAGACAACACCCACAAGAAGCTTCCTGATGGAGCCGTCCTCCAGCCTAAGCAGCAACCCCCCATCGCGATCCACATCCTCTGCAACTCCCTCCAACATCTCGCCGCCCACATCCACCCTCACCTTTGACTTCAAAATCTCCGACCTCTTCCTCCACTCCGAGCGGATTAAGTCCCTCACATCTGTCCCCTCAGCTTCCGGTGGGTAGAGCCGCTCCATCTCCTCAAGTATCTTGGAGATAAGCCTCTCCCGGTTAACCCTGCACCCCAACTCGCCGAGCGACGTGGCTATTCCCCGTCCCTCAGGGGGGAGGGCTTCCATCTCGACATCTGCGTTGAGACCTACACCGATAACGAGGCTGTACTGGGAACCGTGGGAGGCTGACTCCGATAAGATTCC
>DAOVDL010000163.1 GCA_030669485.1 Candidatus Bathyarchaeota archaeon | reverse complement strand
CTTTTTTGATATAAAGCGACAAGTGGAGCCGTTAAGAGTTTCAAGGGCGTCTGGTTTAACCCTCATCACAGCAACCCTGCTTAGACTGCTCTTCAGGGGCACCATCGGATGGGGAACGACGGCAACGCCGCCCAACTGACGTATCCTTCTTACCGTCTCAGCAGCCGAAAGCCCTGCTTCCACAGATTCCCTGATGCCCAATCCCAAGATATGCCCTTCTCCACTGCTAATCTCTATTCCAGGTATGACAAGTAACTCAGAACCCTTAGGTATCACTCGGTAGGCTTCTACAGTGTTGTGATCGGTTATTGCTATACCATCTAAGCGTTTTCTCTTAGCTTCCTTCAGAGCCGTAGCAGGGGTTGTGACGCTGTCCCCCGAGTATATTGTGTGAACATGGAGATCTATCTTGAGTGGCATCTATCTGATTCTGCTCCCTACTTTCGGCATACTTTCAGGCTTCAGCAAGATTAGATTCTCCTCATCACATGCAACGAGAACTTTAACTTCCGACTTGACATTCGAGATGCTGTAGGGTTTGATATTTACCAAGACAACTACAGGCTTCTCTTTCAACTCCTCTGCCCTATATTGCTCCCCCAGATCAACGACCGCTGTCTTAGACGAACCCTCACCTACGTCAACACCCAGCTTCAGAAGTTCCTTGGATCCGGGAAGTGGCTGAACATCTACTATTCTACCAACTCTGATGTCAAGTCTTGAGAAGCCGTCTGTGGTGATAGTTAACCCCTCACTTCCTAACTTCTTCCGTCTGAACTTCTCTTCAACCTCTGCAAGAGTTACCTTGCTGAAGAGCGGCTTGGGTTTGCCTATTCTGTGCCCCGCTTGAAGCCTCTCCGTTATCGCCCCCCACTTTAATGATTTACGAGGGAGGTTCAACAGGTTCCACAGAGTTTCGGCAGTGTGCGGTATAACAGGTTCAAGCAGGATGGTTAGAGCCTTGACTATTTGAGTTGACACATAGAGTGTCGTAGCTGCTTCCTCAGAGTTTGTTTTGATGGCCTTCCACGGTTGCTGCTCGTTAAAGTACCTATTGGCACTGTGAGCCAGTTCCATGATGGCAAAGATGGTCGCCTGAATCCTGATCTGTTCCATCTCCCTCTCAACATTCGTAAGAGTGTTCTCAATGGCTTCAAGAATCTCCCGGTCAGCCTCTTTCAGCCTCCCCGGCTGGGGCACCTCACCGCCAAAGTAGCGGTAGATGAATGTGAGGGTTCTGTGAATGAAGTTTCCTAATGTGTCGTTGAGATCCGCATTTACCTTCTCGACGAAGGTCTTCCAAGTGAAGTTTATGTCCTTCACCTCTGGTCTTATTGCGAGAAGAGTGTAACGCCAGTAGTCAGAGGGGTAGAGTTCCAAGGCGTCATCTATCCATATGCCCACATGTCGGCTCTTGGAGAACTTCTCGCCCTCAAACGTTAAGAACTCGGTGGAGCTAACGGTCCAAGGGAGGATATACCTCTCCCCCGAAGCCATTAAGAGAGCTGGGAGAATTATGACATGGAAGGGGATATTATCCTTCCCGATGAAGCAGACTAGGCGGGTGGAGGGATCCATCCAATACTTCTTCCACCTTTCTCGTTCACCCTTACCCTCCAGATGTTGGATAGTAGCTGAAACATAGCCCAGCACAGCCTCAATCCAGACGTAGATAGTTTTGTCCTCTGCATGGGGGAATGGAGCAGGTATGCCCCACTTATTATCCCTTGTAACCGATCGAGGTTCAAGACCTTCCTTTATCATGTTTAAAGAGAAATTTCTTGCATTATCAGGAAGCCTATCATTCTCCCGTATGTGCCTTTCAAGCTCTTGGGAGAACTTTGGAAGGTCAAAGTACCAGTGTTTTGTACGTTTGATTATAGGGGTAGAACCACATGTTGTGCAAACGGGTTCTATGAGTTTCAAAGGTTCCAACGACCAACCACACCGGTCGCACTGGTCGCCTCTCGCTGCCTCGAAGCCACATCTAGGGCATTTCCCACTGATGAACCGGTCTGGAAGAAACCTTTTGCATTTAGGGCAGTAGGGGAATTCTATCTCTTTAGTGAAGATGTACCCGTTCCTATAGATCTTGAGAAGAAGTTCTTGAACATACTCTATGTGAAGGGGGTTATGGGTTCGCGTATAGTTGTCAAAGGAGATATCCCACCGCTCAAATAGATCCTTCACTTTCGCATGGTTCTCATCAGTTAACTGTTTGGGAGATATCCCGCGCTTCATAGCCTCAAGCTCTATAGGTGTTCCATGTTCGTCGGAGCCACTTACAAATAGAACCGCCTCTCCCTTGAGGCGTAGGTAGCGAGCCATAATGTCAGCTGAGAGAACGGAACCTATGATCGTCCCTAGGTGAGGCACATAGTTTATGTAAGGCCATGCCGAGGTTATCAGCCATTTACCCAGCCTAAACACCTACCATGATTCGTCTTTTATGAACCCACTTGCTTTGGATAGTTATTTAAAAACGCATTGTTAAGTCTATCCCCCTTTCAAGCCTGAGAGAAACTTAAATGCAGCAGTTCCATAAGTATACCAATAAAATCTCAGGTATGATGGTTTATGGTAGATTACCAAGTTAAGGATACTTCACTAGCGGAGGAAGGCCGCCTAACAATAGAGTGGGCAGAAGGCAGAATGCTCGTTCTCGAAGAGATCAAACGTGACTTTGAGAAGCAGAAGCCTCTAGAGGGCATACGCATGGGGGCATGTCTCCACGTAACTAAGGAGACCGCTGTATTGGTGAGAACCCTAGTCGCTGGCGG
>DAOVDL010000068.1 GCA_030669485.1 Candidatus Bathyarchaeota archaeon | reverse complement strand
GCGCAGTTTCTCCCCTTTTAATCATTCTCTCCAACTTGCCATCTCGCTCAAGCCTCTGAAGCCAGTTGAAGGCCCCCACCTGAGGCTTCCGCCTCCCCTCCATCACCTTAAGCATCTCCTCTGTAACCGCTTTGATGCTTCTTCCCCCAGTGTCAACCTCATGGATCCTTCCAGCTCCAAACCGGTCTAACGCCTCCTGAAGGCAGAAGTCAAGGATCTCAGCCCAGAGGTTCTCAGCGATCTTTCTTTTCGGATAGCCCCTAGATCTGAGTCTCCGAGCCAACGTTTCAGGGTTGCATCGTAGAACGAAGACCCATGGCTTGATGATGCTTGGCAGTTTAGCTGAGAAGTGAGCCTCTAAGACAAGGGGGTTCTCCGCCTTTGAGAGTTCACCCCTAAGGAACTGGCTTAGTTTCAACTCATCAAGGATGGGGCATCCCCGCTCTTGGTCGTAGCCGAGGGTGAAGCCTCTTCGGCGAGCTATCTCTCCGAGCTCAAGATGGTCTCCTCCGAGAAGCCGGGCCAGCCTCTTCGCCGCGTTGGTTTTGCCAGTTCCAGGGCTGCCCGTGATATAAACGACCTTGAGGGCACCTTTTCCTCCTCTCTCCTCCAGCTTCGTTTTCAATGCCTAAACCGACCGCCAACTCCCTTAAAGGATGGGAGTAATCCATCTTAAATTCGCAAGAAGCCTTCTTTCATCAGTATCTATAATAAATTCGCTGCTAATATTTACAGCTACACTGGGAGCTTTACCGTTGGATCTGGCTGTAATTTCAACGTTCATAATTGCTGTGCTACATATCTTGGTGGGCAAGTTCCTAAAGGTAATTGAGATAAGTAAATCTTTAAGCAGCCTACCCTTAGAAATTGGAGCAGTTACCAGTCAACTGGAGAAATAGATTCTGATGGAAGTGAAAGCACCGTGAAGGATCTCCTCTCAAGAGCTATAGAGGAAGGGCAGAAGGCTGGAGGAAGCTTCATTGATGTTAGAGTGGAGGAGGCTACGTTTGAGGATGTGGAAGCTGAGGACGGTCAGCCTAAAGAAGCCAGCTACGGAGCAGACCAAGGAGTAGGAGCACGAGCCCTAGCGGGGGGATCATGGGGATTTTCAGCCTCACAGCTGGTGGAGGGGCGAGAGGCTGAGACCGTGAGAGATGCGGTGCTTCGAGCAGTTAAGCTGGCTAAGGCGGTGAGATCTGCATCCCAACCCATAGAGCTTGCTGAGGTGAGGACTGTTGAGGATGAGATCCCAGCCAGCTTTGAGGTAGACCCCTTCTCCGTCCCCGTTGAGGAGAAGATGGCGCTATGCGTCGAGGCAACCGGGAGGATGGTGAAACTTGATCCCGCGGTTAAGAAGGCGGTGGCAGGCATCTCCGCTCTCAGGGTTGAGAAGACCTTCTGCTCCTCCGAGGGCACCTATATCAGGCAGGGGCAAGTGGTCACCTTCGGCCACCTCTACGCCAACGCCTTGAAGGAGGGAAACTCAGAGGTCTACTCCCACACTGAGGGGGAGTGCAGAGGATTTGAGGTTCTGAAGGAGTATGACCTAGTGGAACATTCGGAGGAGATAGCTCAGAAGGCCCTGAACTTGGCGGGAGCAAGGGCGGCGCCCACCGTTAAAGCCCCCGTACTACTGGATCAGGACTTTGTAGCTCTGCTGATCCATGAGGTTGTAGGCCACCCGTCTGAGGCTGATAGGGTTCTAGGCAAGGAGGCCGCTTGGGCTGGAAGGGCTTGGTGGAATGACAAGGTTGGAGAGCAGGTCTTCTCTGAGAAGTTGAACATAGTCTCTGACGCAATGCTGAGCGGGTACCTCGGCTCCTTCAAGTATGATGATGAGGGCGTTCCCGCTAAGAGGGTCACACATATAGAGAGGGGATGCCTCCGAGAGTTTCTCCATAGCAGAGAGACAGCTAAGGTTATGGAGGCGGAGCCTAACGGAGCAATGAGGGCTGCTGGCTACCTCTACGCACCCTTGATCAGGATGACTAATACCTTTCTCGACCGTGGCGACTGGAAGCTTGAGGAGATGCTTGAGGGAGTTGACGGCTTCTACCTGAAGGGGGGGAACGTTCCCTCCATCGACTCCCGCCGCTACAACTTCAAAATCTCAGCTAAAGAAGCATACCGGGTGGAGAAGGGTGAGATAAGAGAGCCTCTGCGAGGAGCCGCCCTAACCGGAACATCGAAGGAGTTCCTCTCAAGCGTAGATGCTGTTGGAAGCGACCTTCAGATGCTGCCTATCCCCAACTGCGGTAAGGGTGAACCGATGCAGGTTATGAGAGTTGGGAACGGTGGTCCCCACCTCAAAGGATACGGCACCGTAATGGGAGTCGAGGTGAGTTAAATTGGAGATCGAGCAGGCTGTGGAAATGGTGATGGGGCGCTCAAAGCGGTTCAACCCCGATCAGTTTGAGGCCTACGGCTCTAGGAACCGCTTGATCACCATACGGATGGCTACAAACCGTATAGAGGAGGCGAAGAGCCTCCAAACAGGGGGCGTCAGCGTTAGGCTTGTGTTGGGGGGTTCAATTGGTTTTGCCTCAACCAGCAGCCTCACCGAAGCCAGTCTGGGCGGGATGGTTGAGAAGGCTTACCAGTTGGCTAAGGCGAAGAAACCTGACCCTGACTTCAAGTCTCTTCCCGAACCTCGGGAGGTGGAGGGGTTGGAGGGGGGATATGACCGTGAACTGATGGATCTCGACCTCGAGGCTGCAACAGCTTACGGTAAGGACGCTTTGAAGGCAGCCCATGAGGTCGACGCAACTCTCGATGCCTCCGGTTCAGTGAACATTGTTGCCGAGGAGTGCTGGATCCAGAACTCCCTTGGAGTCAACTGCTCCGATGTCAACACAACCATCTACTCATCCATCACGGTGGAGAAGGGGGAGGAGACATCAGGCATGGGTCAAGCCTGCTCCAAAACGTTGAAAGGCTTCAACGCTGAGGCTGCTGCAAGGGAGGCTGCTGAGGCTGCAGCTGAGGGAGCCCGAGGAGGCAAGGCGGTGAGCCCGGGCAGATACGACATAATCTTTGGTCCCTACGCCGCCTCAGAGCTGATTGAGTTCGTCCTATCCTACGCCTTAGACCTCTCCGCGGTGGATGTGGGCATCTCCTACTTCAGAGATAAGCTGGGAGAAGAGGTGGCGTCCAGAGGCTTCACCCTGACGGATGATGGAAGATCCAAGGTAGGTGTAGCCTCGAAAAGCGTTGACGACGAGGGGGTTCCCACCCGGAAAACCGAGTTGGTGAGGGGTGGGGTTCTGAAGGGGTTCCTAGCTAACTCCTACTATGCCAATAAGCTCACCTCACCCAGCCGTCCTCTGACCTCAACTGGGAACGGTTTCAGAATGGGGGATCTCCCTGGCAGAAGCCACTCCACCATGCCAAGCATTCAGACTACCAACCTAGTGGTGGAGGCAGGGGATCGTTCACTCCAAGAACTCATCTCCGAGACGAGTAGGGGGATTCTGCTGGGCAGAGTCTGGTACACCTACCCGCTCAACCCAACCGTCGGAGATTTCTCAACCACCAACCGAGGGCAGACCTTCTACATCGAGGGCGGAGAGATTAAACATCCAGTGAAACCCAACAGCTTCAGGATCAGCGACAACCTACCAAAACTCCTCAAACAGATAGAGGGACTTGGCCGAGAGCAGATTCAAAGCATAGTCTGGGGAAGCGCAACAACATGCATCACACCCCACATGAAGTTCAGAGATGTTAATGTGACGTATAGTAAGGCTTAGAGGCTGAACAAAATCTCTGAATATGTAATGAGGTTTTTCACATTTTAAGATCAAATGTAGAAAGTCTTCTTCCCCGAAACATCTTCCTAGTAACTATCCTTAAAACGAATACCTGTTTCCCAGAGTTTTTCTTCAAAGCTTCAAATATCTTCGGAACATTCCATCCAACATCAACTTTAATATTCAACACCTAATCTTGCTTTCATTTCTTTTTGATAAGGATGTTTAATTTCTTTCATCTCCGTCACTAAATCTGCAATCTCTATTATTTCTTTATGCGCCTTTCTTCCAGTAATGATAATTTCTACATTTTTTGGTTTCCCCTTTATTTTTTTAACTACTTCCTCTAAATTTATTAGATTAAAATCGATGGCAATATTAAGCTCGTCAAATATCACCAGATCATAATCCCCGGAATAAGCCCCCTCTATTCCAGCCCGGAAAGCCTTTCTTGCTTCTTCATAATCTATGGGTTCAGCCTTTCCTTTATAAACAAATTTTTTCGTGCCGAATTGCTGCAAATTTATGTTAGGTATTAAAGCTAAGGAGTGGAGTTCCCCGTAGTCCCATTTTTTCATAAATTGAATTATCAAAATTTTCATATTCCTTCCAGCTGCTCTTAAAGCCTGACCTAAAGCTGCAGTGGTTTTACCTTTGCCATCGCCAGTATAAACTTGAATTAACCCTATTTTTTCCATTTTACCGCTCCCTTTCAAATTGAAGCCCTGCCAACTTATCTATTTTATCCCCATTCCATTTTAAACATCTAGGTGGGGTGTTCAAAAAACTAACATCTATTAGAAATTTTTAGGCTTTTTTACTTTCCATAATTCTGAGGGGCTGAAGCTGAACTTCTTTCCGTGAAGCAGTCGTTAAGGTTGCTTGGAGTAAGCTCTCCTCCTCAGGTAGACC